>NZ_AKJX01000158.1 GCF_000276605.1 Acidovorax sp. CF316
TGGCTGCCCGAGCCGCCGTACATGCCGTGGCTGGCGCTGCCGCCGGCGCTCATCTGGGCGCTGCGCTGGTAGGCGCCGGCCACGAAGTACTCCGAAACCTGCTGGGCGTAAGCCAGGTCGGTCACGGCGATCTTGGGGGCCGCATTCTGGGCCTGGGCGCCAGCGCTCCAGGTCAGGGCGGTGACGGCCAGCACGGACAGTGCGGCCGCGAGGGTGGTTCTGCGTTGCATGGTGAGGTCCTTTCAGTGCCGCGGTCGATCAGCGCTTGCTGGTCTTGCGGATTTCTTTTTCGTCCTGCCATTCGACGGTGCCTTCCTGCACGTCGAACAGCTTGAGCGTGAACTTGTAGTACACGTCCTTGGTGGAGTTGCTCTGCTTGACGATGCTGGTCAGCTCGCCTTCCATGCTGTACTTGGCGGCCGTCATCTGGCCGACCTTGGCGGTGGTGCCCTGCTTGTACAGGCCGCTCTGGTTCTGGCGCTGCAGCTCGTCCACGCCCTGCTGCATCTCGTTGATGGAGCGCACGAAGCGCACCTTGCCGGACTTGACCAGCGCGGTCTGGATCGAGTTCATGACGTTGGTGGTGTCGATGTACTCGCTGGTCTTGTTCTTCACGGTCGAGATGGTCACCGTGGGGCGGCCCTGGAAGATGCCGGTCTCGAGCAGGCCGCCGGTCATCTTCTCGGCAATCATCTGCAGATCGGTGGAGCCGAACTCGTTGGTCACCAGTTCCACGGCCTTGGCGTCGCCGTAGTTGACCTGGCGGTCGAAGCGCACGGTGGGCGAGGACAGGTTCTG
The DNA here is from genome assembly GCF_000276605.1 of Acidovorax sp. CF316. Classification (GTDB taxonomy): domain Bacteria; phylum Pseudomonadota; class Gammaproteobacteria; order Burkholderiales; family Burkholderiaceae_C; genus Acidovorax. The sequence continues at coordinate 799 of NZ_AKJX01000158.1, forward strand.
GCAGGCCGAGAGGGCCAGGGTGCTGGCCGCGAAGGCCAGGATGAGCGCGGTGCGCTGGATGCTGCTGTTGTGTTGCATGGTGTGTTCTCCGGTCGGCGCTGTGGGGTTCAGCGCGGTTCTACGTTCATTTCCAGGCGCAGGTCGACTGCGGCGCTGGTGGGGGCTACGCTCTTGACGGTCTGCTGGCCCAGGCCCAGCACACTCATCTGCTTCCACGACTCTCCGTCACCCACCTGGTTGCCCACCTGGTCCAGCCACTTGAAGCGGTAGAACACGGTGCGGTCGGTGCGGCCCATGTTGGCCATGTCGGCCTGCACCACCAGGATCTCGTTGGTGCGCACGATGCGCATCTCGCGCACCGCGATGCTGTTGGCTTCGCCGCGCAGCGCCACCTTGGAGGCCACGGCGATCGGTGTCGCGGGGTCGTGCAGCTGGGCATGGGCCGCTGCGCCGGTCAGTGCCATCACGGCGACGCCGAGGGCGGTCAGGTGTGTGCGGATAGTCATGGATCAAACTCCTTGGAAAACGGTCTTCAGGTCAGTTCTTGGCCGGGGTCACGGGCGCTTGCGCGGGCTTGGCCGCAGGCCGCGTGCGGTTGGTGGTGGTGGTTGTCTTGGTGGTCGTCGTCGTGGAGATCGTCTTGGTGGACGATGCAGGCACCTCGACGGCCGCTGGCGCCACGGCGGCGGTGGAGGATGCAGCGGCCAGCTGGCCGACCGATGCCACGTCGCCCATGAGCACGCTGTTCTCGTACAGGCGCAGGGGCACCAGGGCGTACTGGCCGTCGACCTTCACGGGCTGGGGCAGCGCGCGGCCGTTGATGGTCACGGTGTGTTCGCCCGGTGGCAGGTAGCCGCGGGCCACGTAGACGCGGCCGGGCAGCATGCGCCACATGCGGTCGTCGGCCTGTTCGGTGGCCGAGGCCGCCACGGCACCCACGATGCCGCCCAGCAGGCCGCCCTTCTTTTGCAGCTGGTCCTGCATCACGCCCTTGGCGACGGCGCGGGTGAAGCCGCGCAGCACCATGCCGGGCATTTCGTCCTTCAGGGCACGGCGTGCCATGACGTTCACGTCGACCACTTTTTCGAGCTTGAAGTCCGTGCCGGCGGCCGACAGGTTGGTCAGCAGCGCGTCGCGCGAGGGCTCGATCACGGGGTAGGAGACGCTCACCGTGGTCCAGCGGCTGCCCACGGGCACCGGCAGGGTGAAGGCACGGGGCTTGCGCGCGGGGGCGTCACCGGCCTCGACCACGAACAGCACGTCGGTCATGCGCTGGCGGCGCTTCCAGGTGAAGCTGGTGCGGCTGTCCAGGCCACGCAGGCCTTCTTCGAGCACACCGGTCTCGGGCTTGAGCTCGATGGCCTTGCGGTAGCCCGGCGCGGCCAGGCCCGGCTCGTTGAGCATCTCGTACAGAAAGCCGGCCAGGTAGTGGCTCAGGGCGTTCTGGTAGCCGTTCTTCAATGCCAGCACTTCGGGGTCGTTGAAGGTCTCGACGGGGTAGCCGTTGAGCTCCTTGCCGCCCGAGCTTGCGCCCTTGGACTTGGCTTCCTGCTCGGCCGCCAGGGTTTCCTTGGAGCGGAACTCGGCAATGATGGCTTCGCGTTCGTGCGTGCGCTTGATGTCCACGCGGGCGTTTTCCACGTCGCCCACCGCCACGCGGTTGAGTGCCAGGCGCGTGGTCAGCCAGACCTTCTCGTAGTCCTGGCCTTCATAGGCCTTCAGGCGCTCGCTGATCAGCGCCGCACCCACGGTGCCCATGAGCTTTTGCGGGTTGCTCTTGGCCGTGTCTTCCCATTCCTTGACCTTCACGTCGGCCAGCAGGAAGGCGTTCGTGCTGTCCGCATAGCGCCGGTCCATGCGCAGCAGCTCGCCGCGCTCCATGTTGAACAGCAGCGCGGTCTTCTCGTCCTCGGTCTTGGCCGTGGACTCGAGCTGGGCGATGGCCGCGGGAATGCCGCCGCTGCGGCCGGCGCCCTGCACGTCCGTGGCGAGCTTGTCGTGGCTCTGCATCGTCGCGCAGCCCGTGAGGGCGGCGCTCAGCGCCAGCACCCACAGAAGGCGGGGACGGAATTGGGGTCGGGTTGTCATGAATACTCCTTGCAAATGGATCGGGTGTTCACCAGAAAACCCCGGCGACGCGCCCCTGCAACAGGAATGCTGCGGCGGACACCGCAAGGGGTGCCGCACGCGGCATGCCGCTGGCGAGGGAGGTAGTCGACCGGACAAGGAAGGCTGTGCAGGTCCGAGCGCTCCCTCCTGGCGCTGGTCCTCGCTGCTGCTGCTGCAAGCCCCCTGTGGCTGTGAATTTCTAGGTTCTTGTGTGGTCTGTAGCCAGGGCGCAATGTAGCAAAAGGATGTATCTTTTCTGTAACCGGCAGCGGGCTGGGAAAACAGTTGTAGCGGTGCATTTCAGGCCCCCTTGTCCAGCAGCAGCGGCAGGCGGTAGAGCCACACCACCCGCCCGCCGGGCGCACGCAACTGGGCGCTGGGCAGCAGGCCGGGCACGGCAAATTCCAGGCTCACCAGCCAGGCGCCGGCGGCCATCTCGGCCTGGGCCTTGGCGGCGGCGCGGGCCATGCTTTCGGGGCGCTGGAACAGGTAGACCATCTGGTAGCCGCTCCAGTCGGCGGCCCACATGTCGCCGCGGCGCACCTGGGCCCAGGGGCAGCGCAGCGCGCAGGCCAGGCGCAGCGGCCAGCTCCACTCCAGCCCCTCCAGGCGGGCATGCGGGTAGGCGTGGCGCAGGGCGATGAGCCCGTCGCCCACGCCGCAGCCGGCATCGAGCACGCGTGCGCCCTGCGCCACCGGCGCCTGCACGGCCAGGGCCTGCAGCGCGTGGTGCGGTGTCGGGAACAGCGGCGCATCGCGCCAGGCATTGAGCGGGTACACCAGCAGCAGCAGCGCCAGCGGCACCAGCCAGGCCCAGGCCGGCAGGCTGGCCATGCCGGTGAGCGCCAGCGAGAGCGGGAAGCCCAGCGCGATCAGCCCACGCCGCCACCAGGTGGCCCCGAGCACACTGGTCGCCGTGCCCAGCAGGCTGGCCGCCACCAGCGCCGCCACGGGCGGCACGGCCCGCTGCAGGCTGAGGTACAGCAGCCATGCCCCCGCCCACGCCAGCAGCGCGGGGAGAGGCCAGGGCAGCAGGCGCAGTGGCATATGCATTACAGGCCCGTAAGGCCGTGCAGGGATGGGACGGAGCCGGAGACGATCAGGCCCACAGTCTGCGCCCAAATCGCGCAAACGGCCATGCCCACAAGTCCTGTTGCCAGGGCGGCGGAATGCGGTGACGGCAGGCGGCTTGCGCGGGGCATGGAACTCTCCGGAACTCCCCCGGTGCACATGCCCCGGGATGGAATGGAGCGCAGTGTAGGCCGGCATGGCGCACCGCAACACGCCTGTGCAAGCCACCGCAGCACGATTGTGTGCACTTTGTCACGTGGCCCCGTGCGCCCTGAACAGGCACCGCCCAGAGCGGATAACAAAACTCAGCGAAGCGGTTCTGGCTAGGCGCTGCGTCGCAGGCAGTACGATTAGTACGACAAGACGCGGCAACGACGCCAGAAGAGTTTTGTTAGCCGCTCTCAGCCGCGCAGGCGCTCGATCAGGCCGTTGAGTTCCTCAATGGAGCCGAACTGGATCGCCAGCTCGCCCATGTCCTCCACACGCCCTGCCCGCTTCACGCGCTTCTTCACGCGCACCTCGACCTCGGCCATGAGCAGGTCGGACAGCTCTTCCTCCACGCGCCGCAGGTCGCGCGATTTTTCCTTCTTGGGCTTTTGCGGCACCAGGCTGAATTCGGCGCCGATCTTCTTGACCAGGGCTTCGGCCTCGCGCACCGACAACTTCTTGGCCGCGATCTGGTTGCCAGCCGTGATCTGCGCCGCGCGCTCGAGCGACAGCAGCGCGCGCGCATGGCCCATGTCGATGTCGCCGGCCATGAGCATGGTCTGCACCGGCTCGGCCAGGTTCAACAGGCGCAGCAGGTTGCTCGCGGCGCTGCGCGAGCGGCCCACGGCCTGGGCGGCCAGCTCGTGCGTGAGCCCGAATTCGCGCACCAGGCGCTGCAGGCCATGGGCCTCTTCGAGCGGGTTCAGGTCCTCGCGCTGGATGTTCTCGATCAGCGCCATCGCGGCCGCCGCCTCGTTGGGCACGTCGCGCACCAGCACCGGCACGCGGTCCAGGCCGGCCAGGCGCGCGGCACGGAAGCGCCGCTCGCCGGCGATGATTTCGTACTTGCCGGCGTTCTCGCCATCGGCCAGGCGCCGCACCAGGATGGGCTGCATGATGCCCTGCACCTTGATGCTTTCGGCCAGCTCGTACAGCGCGCCCTCGTCCATGCGCGTGCGCGGCTGGTACATGCCGGGCACCATCTCGGCCAGGGTCAGCGTATTGGGCAGGCCGGCATCGGCCGCCTGGGCCTGTTCGGTGGCTTCGCTGACCTTGGGGCCCAGCAGGGCTTCGAGGCCGCGTCCGAGGCCCTTGGGTTTTTTGGTGACCATGGTGAGAAAGCTTTCTTGTTCTGTGTTCTGGGAATCAGGGGCGGCGCTGCGCCACCGTCATTGGTCGATGATCACCAAGGTGCCATGGCTGCCCGGCGCCACCGCATGCGGCACGCCAGCGGGCACGATGAAGACTTCGCCGGCCTGCACCTCGGTGACCTGGCCCTGCAGGTCCAGGCGCATGCAGCCTTCGATCACCAGCAGGGCTTCGTCGAAGTCGTGCGATTCGTCGGGGTAGGCGCCGTCGTCCATGCGCAGCAACTTGACGTTGGCGTTGGCAGCCCGGCCGACGACGCGGGATGACCAGGCGTTTGGAAACGACCGGGCCGTTTCCAGGAGATTGGTTTTGGACATAGGCTCAGGCGGTGGAAAGCGGCGGCAGGGCAGACGACCGCAGCCCGGCCAGCAGGGCCTGGCCCTCGGACCAGTCCGCCAGGCCCGATTCGGCATTGATGTGGCCGCGCTCGCCATGGTCGATGAAGCGCGCACCCCAGGCCCGGGCCATGCCTTCGGCGCGCTCGAAGCTGCAGTACGGGTCGTTGCGGCTGCCCACCAGCACGGCAGGGAACGGCAGCGGCTGGCGTGCGATGGGCGACCAGCCCGGCAGGTAGCCGGCGATGTCCTCGCGCTCCACATCGCCGGGGGCCACCAGCAGCGCCCCCTTCACCCGATGGGTGTTGGATGAATGCGCGGCCCACCAGGCGGTGAGGATGCAGCCCAGGCTGTGCGCCACCAGCACCACGGGGCCGGGGGCGTCGACGATGGTTTCCTCGAGCCGCGCGGTCCAGTCGCCGCGCAGCGGGCGCATCCAGTCGTGCTGCTCCACGCGGTGAAAGCCGTGCAGCGCCTCCCAGCGGCTCTGCCAGTGTTCGGGGCCGGAGCTCTGCCAGCCGGGCAGCACCAGCACGGTGTCGGAAGGTGAACTCATACTATGAATTTGATAGCAATCGACCCAGTGCCCGGTCAGACGACCGCGGGCTTCTTGCCAAGCGCCTTCATGCTCTGCACGCGCTCGACCATCTCCTGCGCGAACTCGATGAAGGCCTGGCTGCCCTTGGCCAGCGGGTCGAACACCACGCCCGGCAGGCCGTAGCTCGGGGCCTCGGCCAGACGCACGTTGCGCGGGATCACGGTGTTGAACACCTTGTCGCCGAAGTGGTCCTTGAGCTGCTCGCTCACCTGCTGCTGCAAGGTGATGCGCGGGTCGAACATGACGCGCAGCAGGCCGATGATCTGCAGGTCGGCATTGAGGTTGGCATGCACCTGCTTGATGGTGTTGACCAGGTCGGTCAGGCCTTCGAGCGCGAAGTACTCGCACTGCATGGGCACGATCACGCCATGGGCCGAGCACAGGCCGTTCAAGGTCAGCATGGACAAGGAGGGCGGGCAGTCGATGAGCACGAAGTCGTAGTCCGCATCGGCCTCGGCGAGCGCCGCCTTGAGGCGTTTTTCGCGGTGCTCCAGCGCCACCAGTTCGACCTCGGCACCGGCCAGTTCGCGGTTGGCACCCAGCACGTGGTAGCCGCACTTTTCGCTCAGCACGGCCGCTTCGCGCACCGAGGCCGACTCGAGCAGCACGTCGTAGACCGTGAGGTCGAGCTTGCGCTTGTCCAGGTTCGACCCCATGGTGGCATTGCCCTGGGGGTCCAGGTCGACCATCAGTACGCGCTGGCCGATCTTCGCCAGGCCGGCCGCCAGGTTGACTGTGGTGGTGGTCTTGCCGACGCCACCCTTCTGGTTGGCAATGCAAAAGATCTGGGCCATGGGGTTGGATGCCTTGTTTACTTCGAAATGGCCAGCTTGATGCCGAAACCGATCAGGAACACGCCAGCGACTTTTTCGAGCACGCGGCCGACGGTGGGGTTGGCGCGCATGCGCTCCGCCAGGTGGTGGGTGAGCAGCACGGCGATGAGGCCGTAGGCAAAGGTCAGGGCCGCCACGGTGGCCGCCATCACGCCGAAGGTCAGCAGGCCCTGGTGGCGGGCCGGGTCGACGAACAGCGGAAAGAAGGCCATGTAGAACACGATGGCCTTGGGGTTGAGCAGCGTGATCAGCGCGGCCTGCTTGAAATAGTGGCGCGGCTCGATGTTCAGGATGGGCTGGGCACCGGGCTTGGCCGTGAGCATCTTGAAGCCCAGCCAGGCCAGGTAGGCGGCGCCAAGCCACTGCACGGCATGGAAGGCCGCTGGGTAGGTGGACAGCAAGGCGGCCACGCCGGCCACCGCCGCCCACATCAGCACCTGGTCGCCGGCGATCACACCCAGGGTGGCGGCCAGGCCGCCCCGGATACCGCCCTTGCTGGTGGAGGTGATGAGCGCCAGATTGCCCGGACCGGGAATCGCCAGGAACAACACGATGGCCGCCACGAAGGCGCCGTAATCCGCAATGCCAAACATGAGAACCCCCAGGGGAAAGACGAACCGCGAGGCTGGCTGATACCGCAGCAACAAAATGACCAGCGAGCGGCGAGTTTACGCGACCCGTGCGCGGGCCCCGCCCCTTTTTACCGGATACCGGTCATGCCGGCCGCATCCAGACGATGCAACGCTCCGCATCGAGCCCCGGCACGGTCAATGGTTCCACGTGAAACACCCGCACATCGCCTGGCAGCGCCGCGATTTCCTCGGCCGGGTGCTTGCCCTTCATGGCCAGCCACACGCTCTGCGGGCCCAGGGCCTGGCGCGACCAGGTGGTGAAGTCCACCAGCGAGGCAAAGGCCCGGCTGGTCACCACATCGAACGGCCCGTCCAGGCTTTCGACACGGGCGTGCACGCCGCGCAGGTTGGGCAGTTGGAGCGATACCGCCACCTGCTGGATGAAAGCCGCCTTCTTGGCCACGGTGTCCACGCAGCTCACATCGACGTCGGGGCAGCAGATGGCGATCACCGCACCGGGCAGGCCGGCACCGGCCCCCACGTCGAGCAGGCGGGCGCCCTGCCCTGGCGGCAAGGCCGCCTGCGCCAGCGCGCGGCGCAGCGGCGGCACCGCCGCCAGGCTGTCTAGCAGGTGGTGGGTGAGCATCTCCTTGGGGTCGCGCACGGCCGTGAGGTTGTAGACCTTGGTCCATTTCTGGATCAGGTCCAGGTAGCACAGCAGCGCATCGGCCTGCGCGTCCGAGAGGGACACACCGAGTTGCTCGGCCGCCGAGAGCAGCGTGGGGCGAAACGCCTGGGTCGTGGCGGAGGGGATGTTCATGGGGATCGGCATTTCCATTGTTCGATAGGCAAGCCATGGTTCCACGTGGAACCATGGCGCTCGGCAGGTTCAGGAGCCCGTGCTGTTCCAGCAATTGGCTGGCTGGCCCTGGATCTGCACCCAGTAGCGGGTGCCCTGGCCCAGGGTGGTGTTGGTGGTGCGCAGGCCCACGATGCTGCCACTGTCCAGGCCATCCTTCATATCGGCCATGCGCCAGCCACTGCCCAGCTCCATCTCGCACCGGGCCGACGCCAGGGCCGCCGAGGTCAGGATGGCGCCCATCACGGGTTGGGTGGGTGCCAGCATGCCGCCGCTCCAACCGGCCAAGCTGGCCTCCGCACTTCCGGCAGGCTTGGCAGCCGTACCAGGCTGGATGCACAGCACGGGCAGCACCACGCGGCACGAAGTGTCGCCCTGCTGGTGGTTACACGGGTGATCGTTCTTCAAGGGCCGGTCCGTCGCGCGGGGTTCACCGGCACAGCCCAGGCGCGCGACCTCGGCCGGCTGCTTGGCGTCGTCTGCCACCACCGCAAAGGTCAGGCCGTGGCCAATGCCGGACGCGGTCGGGGGGGTCACGGGTGCCGCTGCCGACGCAGGTGCCACCGTGGCCCGGGCCGCTGGCGCGACTGCGCTGACCTTGGCGGTGGGCGGGGCGGCGCGCTTGTCACGCTCGTGTTTCATCCACAAGGGAATGCCCAGCAGCAGCAACAGCACCGCCACCACGGCCACGGTGCGCACCATCAGCAGCTCGCCCCGTTGCCGCGCCCGACGCCCTGCCCTGTTGCCCCGCATGGGCGGCTCAGTGCGCAGCGGGTTCTGCATGGGTACGTGCACCGGCAATACCGCGGAACGCACCCTTCTTGAGGTGCACCATGAGCAGCGAAATGGTCGCGGGCGTGATGCCCGAAATGCGCGAGGCCAGGCCCAGCGTCTCGGGCCGGTGGCGCGTCAGGATCTGGCGTGCCTCGATCGACAGTGCCGCCACCTGCATGTAGTCCAGGTCCTCGGGCAGTTTGAGGTTTTCGTAGTGGGCCGCACGCTCCACCTCGTCCTTCTGGCGGTCGATGTAGCCCGAGTACTTGGCCGCGATCTCCAGCTGCTCGATCACGGATTCGCTCAAGGCGCCCAGGGTTTCACGTGAAACATCGGCCGATGCGTACTTGCCGCCGTCCATACCCACCAGGGATGCGTAGCCCACATCGGGGCGGCGCAGCAGTTCGAACAGGTTGTACTCGTGCTCGATGCTCTTGCCCAGCACCCGCTCGGATTCTGCCGCGGGCAGGCTGCGCGGGTTCACCCAGGTGGCCTTGAGGCGTTCTGTTTCACGTGAAACAGCGTCGCGCTTGCGGCTGAAAGCATCCCAGCGGGCATCGTCCACCAGGCCCAGCTTGCGGCCCATCTCGGTCAGGCGCAGGTCGGCATTGTCCTCACGCAGCTGCAGGCGGAACTCGGCCCGGCTGGTGAACATGCGGTAGGGCTCGTTCACACCCTTGGTGATCAGGTCGTCCACCAGCACACCCAGGTAGGCCTCGTCACGGCCCGGCAGCCAGGGTGCATCGCCGCGGCACTGCAGGGCGGCGTTGATGCCCGCGAACAGGCCCTGCGCTGCGGCCTCCTCGTAGCCCGTGGTGCCGTTGATCTGGCCGGCGAAGAACAGGCCCTCGATCTGGCGCGTCTCGAAGCTGCTCTTGAGCGAGCGCGGGTCGAAGTAGTCGTACTCGATGGCGTAGCCGGGGCGCAGGATGTGCGCGTTCTCCAGGCCCGGCATGCTGCGCACCAGCTCGTACTGGATGTCGAACGGCAGGCTGGTGCTGATGCCGTTGGGGTAGAACTCGTGCGTGGTCAGGCCCTCGGGTTCGAGGAAGATCTGGTGGCTGTCCTTGTCGGCAAAGCGGTTGATCTTGTCTTCCACGCTCGGGCAGTAGCGCGGGCCCACGCCCTCGATCTTGCCCGTGAACATGGGGCTGCGGTCGAAGCCGCTGCGGATGATGTCGTGCGTGCGCTCGTTGGTGTGCGTCACCCAGCACGGCATCTGCCGCGGGTGCATGGCGGCATTGCCCATGAAGCTGAACACCGGCACGCTGCCCTCGTTCACGCCGCCGGGCATGCCGTCGCCGGGCTGCTCGGTGCACTTGGAGAAGTCGATGCTGCGCCCGTCCAGCCGCGGCGGGGTGCCGGTCTTCAGGCGGCCCTGGGGCAGCTTCAGTTCCTTGAGGCGTGCCGACAGCGATACGGCGGGCGGGTCCCCCGCCCGGCCGGCCGCATAGTTGTTCAGGCCCACATGGATCTTGCCGTCGAGGAAGGTGCCCGCCGTGAGTACCACCGTGCGCGAGCGGAAGCGGATACCCACCTGCGTCACGGCGCCCACCACGCGGTCGCCCTCCACCATCAGGTCGTCCACTGCCTGCTGGAACAGCCACAGGTTGGGCTGGTTCTCCAGCATGCGGCGGATGGCGGCCTTGTAGAGGATGCGGTCGGCCTGGGCGCGCGTGGCGCGCACGGCCGGTCCCTTGGAGCTGTTGAGGATGCGGAACTGGATGCCGCCCTCGTCCGTGGCCAGGGCCATGGCACCGCCCAGCGCATCCACCTCCTTGACCAGGTGGCCCTTGCCGATGCCGCCGATGCTGGGGTTGCAGCTCATCTGCCCCAGTGTCTCGATGTTGTGCGTGAGCAGCAGCGTCTTGCTGCCCATGCGGGCGGCCGCCAGCGCGGCCTCGGTGCCGGCATGGCCACCGCCGACGACGATCACATCAAATTCCTGGGGGTACAACATGGAAGCGCTCCGGGGCCTGTCGGGCCCGATAATCAAAAATCCCGGCACGACGCATGGAGGCGGGCCCCGCCTGGGCCCGCCGTGCGCACCGGCCCCGCCCGGGTGCGGGGGTGCAAACCTGCACCCTGCCCCGGCGGGCAACCCGGGATTTTCCCACTTTGCGCCCACCGTGTCTGCCGACAGCCCTCTGACCCGCTTTCTCACCCGACTGGTGGGCGATCCGCCCGTACCGGTGGCAGCGTGGTGGGCAAGTGCCCGGCCGGCCGATTTCGCCAAGGGCCAGCCCTTGTTGCGCGCCGGCGAGCCATGGCGCCATCTGTGGTGGGTGGAGCAAGGCGCCCTGCGCCTGTACCTCGTGGACCGGAACGGAGCGGAGGCCAACAAGAACTTCTTTCTCGACGGCGCCCTGTTCTGGCCCATCACCCCGAGCCTGCGGCAGCAGCCCGCAATGTTCCACGTGGAACCTTTGGAAGACAGCCGGGTGTGGGCGCTGCCCCTGCCCGCATGGGGCACCGCCACGCCCACCGATGGCTGGGCGCCCTGGGCGGCGCTCGAGCACCGGGTCCTGTGCGCCCTGCTCGACGGCAAGATGCAGCGCGAGCAGGAGTTCCTGCAGCTGAGCGCACGCGAGCGCTATGCCCGGCTGCTGGCCCAGCACCCGGACTGGCCGCAGCGCATCGCGCTGCGGCACCTGGCGTCCTACCTGGGCGTCACCGATGTCACGCTCTCGCGCGTGCGCAGTGATATGGGCCTTATCAAAGGTTAAGGCGCGGGCCCACCGGGGCCGGCACAGTGGCTGCCATGCCTGCCACCGCTTTCTGCCATCCCCGTTCCACCATCGCCGTGGCGCCCCACTTCCTGGCCGTGGTGTGGCTCGGGCTCATGGCCGGCTTCTTCGGCACCTACAGCGCCAATGTGAACCTGGCCATGCTGCAGATGGATGGCGCGACCTACGCCACCGTGCAGTCGGCCCTGAACCGCAACGTGCGCCACAGCCTGTTCTTTGCGCTGTTCTTCGGCCCGCCGCTGTGGTGCGCGCTGGCACTGGCCACCGGCTGGGCCCGGCGCCGCGAAGCCTGGTGGCCCACGCTGGCCGCCGTGCTGCTGGCCTACCTGCTGGGCATCGCCTTCTTCACCCAGCAGGTGAACCTGCCGCTCAACGCGACCACCGAGGCCTGGAACCCGCAGGTGCTGCCCGCCGACTGGGCCCAGGTGCGCGCACGCTGGAACGCGGCCAACCTCTGGCGCGCCCTGCTCAGCCTGGCCGCCTTCGTCGCGGCCCTGGTCACCCTGGTGTGGCGGCTGGCGCCGCCCCGGGCCGACCGCTAGGCTGCGCTTGCAGGAATCCTGCCTAGCGCCTGTGCTCCAATCCAGCCATGCACAAGAACCCGCTCCTCGTCTTCGCCGGCAGCACGCGCCAGCAATCGTTCAACCGCCGCCTGGCCTACGCAACCGCCGCGATCGCCCGCGATGCCGGCGCCGAGGTCACGCTGCTGGAGCTGTCGGACTACGACATCCCCATGTACAACGCCGACCTCGAAGCCCAGGGCACGCCGGCCGACGTGGTGCGCCTCAAGCAGGTGCTGTGGGCGCACCCGGCCTGGATCGTCTGCTCGCCCGAGTACAACGGCAGCTATACCGCCCTGCTCAAGAACACCATCGACTGGGCATCGAGCCCCGTGAGCGGCAACCCCGAATGGCAGGACGGCACCAAGCCCTTCCGCGGCAAGGTGGTGGGCATGCTCAGCGCCTCCAACGGCGGCCTGGGCGGCCTGCGCTCGCAAAGCCACCTGGCACCGCTGCTGCACAACCTGGAGTGCTGGCTCGCACCCAAGGCCTTTGCCCTGGGCCAGGCCAGCACGGCCTTCGACGAAGCGGGCGCCCTGGTGCAGGCGGTGCACCGCGAGCGCGTGCGCGCCGTGGTCGACCAGGTGCTCTGGGCCTCGGCCAGGCTGAATGCCTGATCTTTAGCTATTGAATAGATAGCAACTCATGCAGTGCAGATCGGGCTGCGGTGCCTGCTGCACCGCCCCCTCCATCAGCTCGCCGATCCCCGGCATGCCGCAGGGCAAGCCGGCGGGCGTGCGCTGCATCCAGCTCGGGGACGACGCACGCTGCCTTATTTTTGGGCAGCCCGAGCGCCCCGCCGTCTGCAGCGGCCTGCAGCCCTCGGCCGAGATGTGCGCGGGCAGCACGCGCGAAGCCATGGCCTTCCTGACGCGGCTCGAAGACCTGACACGCCCCTCGGCCTGATCAGTCCTCCTCGTCGTCATCTTTGTCGACTTCCGGCGGCACGTCCAGCGCCACCCGGGTCTCGAACTTGGAGCAGTTCATCGCGAACGTGCTCTTGAAGTTGCGCACGTTGTTGTTCGACGAAAACACCTCGCGCGTGAACGCGTGGTAGCGCTCCATCGACGCGGAGTTGATGATGAGCAGAAAGTCGAACTCGCCCGAGACCTCGTAGCAGGCCATCACATCGTCCTGCGCCGCCATCTTGGCTTCGAAGTTGCGCAGCAGCGCATCGTTCTGCTTGTCCAGCTCCACCGACACGAACACCGTGAGCGCGCGCCCCACGCGCTGCCGGTTCACCACCCCGACCTGCTTGAGCAGGATGCCCGCAGCGCGCAGGATGGCAATGCGCCGCTGGCAGGTGGCCGGCGAGCTGTTGACCTTGCGGGCCAGCACACGCAGCGGCTGCGAGGCGTCTTCCTGCAGCAGGTTGAGGATCTGGATGTCCAGGCGGTCAAGGTTCATGGGCCCGCCCACAATACCAAAGGACGATGGGACAAATGCATCACTCTTCTCCAAATTGTGAGACAGATCCCTCATTGAACGCCGTATTGCGGTGATTTCAACCGGGCGCCCACCCCAACAATGCGTAGGAACCATCCGACACCGGGGACGCATGCCATGACCACCACCACCGCAGCCGATTTCGACCAGCAGCTCGTGCGCTGGCGCCACCACCTGCACCGCCATCCCGAGACCGGCTTCAACGAGGTGGACACCGCCGACTACGTGGCGCGCCACCTCGCGGCCCTGGGCCTCGACGTGCAACGCGGCATCGGCGGCACGGGGGTGGTGGCCAGCCTCAGCGTGGGCGACGGCGGCCCCGCCATCGGCCTGCGCGCCGACATGGACGCCCTGGCCATGGGCGAATCCGCACCCGGCCGCAAGCATGCCTCGCAGAACGCCGGCTGCATGCATGCCTGTGGGCACGACGGCCACATGGCGATGGTGCTCGGCGCCGCGCAACTGCTGGCCGAGCGCCGCGACTTTTGCGGCACGGTGCGCTTCATCTTCCAGCCCGCCGAAGAGCATGGCCGGGGCGCGGCCGCGATGATGGCCGACGGCCTGTTCGAGCGCTTCCCGGTCGACGAGATCTACGGCGCGCACAACATCCCCGGCATGCCGGCCGGCCACATGGCCATCCGAAGCGGCGGCATCATGGCCAGCGAGGACAACTTCGCCATCGAGATCACCGGCCGTGGCGGGCATGCGGCACGCCCGCACATGGCGATCGATCCGCTGGTCGTCGGCGCCGAGATCGTGCTCGCGCTGCAGACCGTGGTGGCGCGCTCGGTCGACCCGAGCCAACCCGCCGTGGTGTCGTGCACCGAGTTCACCACCGACGGCATCCGCAACGCCCTGCCCACCCATGTCACGATCAAGGGCGATACGCGCAGCTACTCGCCCGCGGTACAGGCCCTGCTGGCAAAGCGCATGCGCGAGATCTGCGAAGGCATCTGCGCGGCCCACGGCGCCACCTGCCGCTTCAGCTACACGCACGAGTTCGCCCCCACCGTGAACTGGCCGGCCTGCGTGGAGGTGGCCAGCGCGGCCGCCGAAGCCGTGATCGGTGCCGAGCGCCTGGACCGCAATGTCACGCCGATGATGATCTCCGAGGATTTCGGCGCCTTCCTGCAGGTGGTCCCCGGGGCCTTCATGTTCATCGGCAACGGCGAAGCCGGCACGCCCGGCGGCGTGCCCCTGCACAACGCCGCCTATGACTTCAACGACGCTGTGCTGCCGGTAGGCGCACGCTACTTCGCCGAGATCGCGCGCGTGCGCCTGCCCCTCAATGCCTGAGCCCGGAAAACCACCCGTGCTGTTCACCAACCCTGCGGCCACGCGCCGCCCCTACGACCCCGCCCTGCAGCGCGTGATGAACCTCGCCACCGCCCGCGAAAGCCGCCAGTGGCTGGCCGGCTGGGCACAGCTGCGCCGCGGCAGCACACCGCTGCACGCCCTGCCCCACCTGGCGCGCCAGCTCGGCCTGGGCCAGCTATCCCTCAAGGACGAATCGGTGCGCTCGCCGCTGGCCAGCTTCAAGGTGCTGGGCGCGCCGGTGGCCCTGGTGCGCCTGGTGCAGCGCCAGTGGCCCGGGGCAGGATGGGCCCCGGCCGACCTGCTCGCGGGCCGGCATGCCGACGCGCTGGCCGACTTCACCGCCATCAGCGCCACCGACGGCAACCACGGCCGCGCGCTGGCCGCTGCGGCCCAGAGCATCGGCTGCCGCTGCGTGATCGTGCTGCATGCCCACGTCAGCGCCGAGCGCGAGCAACCCATCCGCGACCTGGGCGCCGAGGTCGTGCGCATCGCCGGCAACTACGACGACTCCGTGCAGGAGGCCGAGCGCCTGGCCCGCACCCACGGCTGGTGGGTGGTCTCAGACACCTCGTACGATGGCTACGAGGACATCCCGCGCGACGTCATGCAGGGCTACGGCATCCTGGTCGACGAACTGCTCGAACAGGTCCCCGTGCGCGCCGATGGCGCCAGCCCCTTCACCCATGTGCTGCTGCAGGGTGGCGTGGGCGGCCTGGCCGCAGGCGTCGTGGCGCCCCTGTGGGAGCGCTATGGCGCCGCACGCCCCCGCTTCATCGCCGTGGAGCCCGAGCAGGCCGACTGCCTGCTGCAAAGCGCCATCGCCGGCCGGCCGGCCCGCGCCACGGGCAGCGTGGATTCGGTGATGGCGGGCCTGGCCTGCGGCGAGACCTCGCCCCTGGCCTGGCGCTTCCTGCAGCCCACGGTGGACCTGTTCATGACCGTGGGCGATGCCCAGGCCGAAGCGGCCATGCGCACCCTGGCCAGCGGCACGGCGGGTGATGTCCCCGTGCTCAGCGGCGAATCGGGCGCCGCGGGCCTGGCCGGGCTCACCGCCCTCATGGCCGACCCGGCACTGGCGGCCCAGGCCGGCCTGGGCCCGGACGCACGCGTGCTGCTCATCAGCACCGAGGGCGCCACCGCCCCGGGTGTCTACCAGGCCATCACCGGCCGCAGCCCGGCCAGCGTGCTGCAGGCCCAGTCCGAATGGATGGCACGCCCATTGCACGGATGACAATGGAGGAACCCACGCCCCCAGGAACCCCGATGACTGCACCCACCCTCGACTTCGATTCGCCCACCGTGCGCAAGCTGCGCGACGACCTGGCCCTGGCCCTGCGCGCCGCCGCCTACCATGGCCTGTCCGAGGGTGTGTGCAACCATTTCAGCGTGGAGCTGCCCGACCGCTCGGGGCGCTTTTTGCTCAACCCGCGCGGCCTGATGTGGAGCGAGGTGCAGGCCGAGGACATCGTGCTCATCGACGAACAGGGCCAGCGCCTGGCCGGCCGCCACGCGGTGGAACCCACGGCCATGTTCATCCACGCCGCCATCCACCGCCTGTGCCAGAAGGCCTGCGTGCTGCACACCCACATGCCCTACGCCACGGCACTCACGCTGACCACCGACCGGGCGCTCGACACCACGCTCTCGCAGAATGCCATGCGCTTCCACGGCCGCACGGCCGTGGACCCGAACTACAACGGCTTCGCGCTCGACGTGCGCGAGGGCGAGCGCATCGCGGGCGTGCTGCGCGCGGCGGACATCGGTTTCCTGAGCAACCACGGCGTGGTCGTCTGCGGCGATCGCATCGACTACGCCTACGACGACCTCTACTACCTGGAGCGCGCCTGCATGGCCCAGGTGCTGGCGCAATCCACCGGCCGCCCCCTGGCCCCGGCCAGCGCCACCCTGGCGCAGCACGTGAGCGAGCAGTCCATGGGCGAACGCCTGCAGTCCGAGCTGTTCTTCGAGGCGCTGCGCCGCAGGCTCTGATTTTTTCGCGGCCGAACTGTCACACAGCGGACCCCTGGCACGTCTGGTTATCGACCAAACTACGCTTGGAGCCCGACCATGACCGCACCACCCCTGGCCCCTGAGGCCGACAATACCTTTGCCACCTTGCGCCCGCGCCTGTTCGGCATCGCCTACCGCATGCTGGGTGTGCGCGCCGACGCCGAGGACGTGGTGCAGGACGCCTGGCTGCGCTGGAGCGGCACGGACACCACCGCCCTGCAGTCGGCCGAGGCCTGGCTGGTCACGGTGACCACGCGCCTGTCCATCGACCGGCTGCGCGCCGCCAAGGCCGAGCGAGAGGCTTATGTGGGCTGGTGGCTGCCCGAGCCGCTGGTGGAGCAGCTCGATGAGCGCACACCCGAATCCGCCGCCGAACTGGCCGGTGAACTCTCGGTCGCCTTTCTCTACGTGCTCGAACGCCTGGGCCCCGAGGAGCGCGCCGCCTTCCTGCTGCGCCAGGTCTTCGACTACGACTACCCCGAGATCGCCGCCCAGCTGGGCAAGACCGAGGCCAGTTGCCGCCAGATGGTGCACCGCGCCAGCGAGCGCGTGCAGCAGGCACGCACCCGCTTCGAGGTGCCGCGCAAGGTGCACCACCAGCTGCTCGAACGCTTCATCGCGGCCGCCCACAGCGGCCAGCGCAATGCCATCGAGGCCCTGCTGTCCGAGGACGCCATGCTGATCGGCGACGGCGGCGGCAAGGTGCAGTCCTTCCCGCACCCGCTGGTGGGGGCCTTCCGCATCGCCAACCTGTTCTGGGCGCAGTGGCGGCGCATGGCCGAGCAGGTGGTCTACCGCACCGTGCTCATCAATGGCGAGCCGGGCCTCTTGCGCTACATCGACGGCCGGCTCGAATCGGCCCAGGCCATCGTGACCGACGGCGAGCGCATCGTCGCCATCTATGCGATCCGCAACCCGGACAAGCTCACGGGCATCCCGCTCACACTCGATTGATGAACACCCCCTGAGTCGCTTCGCGCCTTCACCCCTCTCTCGCATTGCTGCGCAATGGGAGGGGGACGCCCCCAGTGCACGCAAGCGAAGCGCCGCATACGCGGCTTGGCGGCCCTTGCACGGGGGCACTGGCCTTGGCCGTGCCAGTTTCATGCGATGCGGGTGACGCGCAGCGCTGTGGAGAACTGAGAGAAAGTTTTTTGCGCCCGGCTGTCACAACGGCACCGGCCCACGCGTCTTGATGGGTATGGAAGGCAACGAAAGGCCCGGCGCCTTCCAGTTCCAACCCTTCATCACCCACCAAACGGAGTTTTCACCATGACCCAGCACACCGCCCGCCTGCCCTACCACCAGCTCGCCAACAAGGCCTTCATGGGCCTCGTGAACCTGTCCGAGACCGTCAAGAAGGGCAGCATCGGCGCCCGCCTGGCCGAACTCGTCTTCCTGCGCGTCTCGCAGATCAACGGCTGCGCCTACTGCATGGACATGCACTGGACCTACCTGGCCAAGGACGGCATGGAGCCACGCCACCTCAACGCCGTGGCCGGCTGGCGCGAGGCGCCCTTCTTCAGCGAACGCGAGCGCGCCGCCTTCCGCTGGGCCGAGATCATCACCGCCACGCCGCACAGCGACGCCAGCGACGAAGAGTTCGCCCTGCTCAAGGCGCAGTTCAACGACACCGAGATCGCCGAACTGGGCTTTGCCATCGGCGTCATCAACGCCTGGAACCTGATCAACGCGGGCATGCGCGCCCCCATCCCGGCGCAGGCGGGCTGAGCACGCGGGTTTCCCACCCCGAATCCCGGGGTGGGCGACAATACGGGGCCGGCCGGTGTGGTGCGGCCCGGATCCTGATGCGCGCCCTGCCTCGGACCCCAGCGAGCCCCGTGGCGCAAAGGACCGGCATGCCGATCGCCCCGCAGGAGCTGGTGGCCCACCTGGACCCCCTCGTCTCCGACCCCCGCCGGCTGGCGGCCGTGCACAGCGTTGCGCTGCTGGACAGCCCGACGGAGGAAACCTTCGACTCCATGAGCCGCCTGGCCGTGAACCTGGTGGGCGCGCCCGCGAGCTTCCTGTCCATCGTCGACGCCGAGCGCGATTTTTACAAAAGCGCCCACGGCTTTCCGCAGGAACTGGCCGCTGCGCGCGAGATGCATGGCCGCACCTTCTGCCACTACGCGATTGCCAGCACCGATCCGCTGGTGATCGAGGACACCCATGCCGACCCGCTGTGGCGCGCCGTGCCCACGGTCGACAGCCTGGGCGTGCGCGCCTACGTGGGCGTGCCGCTCATCGTCGATGGCCAGCCCATCGGCAGCTTCTGCGTCATCGACAACCAGCCGCGCAGCTGGACGGACACCGAGATCGAGACCCTGGTGCAGCTCGCCAGGGCCGCTGCACGCGAGATCCAGCTGCGCAGCGCGCTCAGGGAATCCGAGGCCAATGCCGAACGCGCCCATGCACTGGCCAAGGCCAACGAAGAACTGCTCGCCGTGGTCGCGCACGACCTGCGCTCGCCGCTGCAGGTGATGGGCCTGAACACCAGCGTGCTCGCCCGCGCCCGCCACGCCCCCTCGCAGCCGGCCATCCGGCGCATCGAAGGCGCCATCACCTCCATGAAGCGCCTGGTCGATGACCTGCTCTCCACCCATGCCGTGGACAGCCGCGAACGCACCCTGTGCGAGACCATCGCACCGGCCCGGCTGCTGGCCGATGCGGCAGACGCGATGGGCATGGTGGCCGAGCGCGCCGGCATCCACCTGCACCTGGTGCCCGCACAGGCGGGCGAGGTCTTCGTGGACTATGCCCAGCTGCTGCGCGTGCTGTGCAACCTGATCGGCAACTGCGTCAAGTACTGCCCATCAGGGAGCACCGTCACCCTCTGTGCGACCGAGACGGAGGACAGCATCGTCATCCGGGTCACCGACGATGGCCCCGGCATGGGCGAGGCCGAGCAGTCCTGCGCCTTCGAGCGCGGCTGGCAGGGCAGCGCCGGCGTGGCCGGGCAGGACGGCGCGGGCCTGGGCCTGTGGATCGTGCGCACCCTGGTCGAGCAGAACCAGGGCCGCGTTGCGCTGCACAGCGCAGCCGGCCAGGGCACCGAGGTCGCCGTGCGCCTGCCACGCCACCGCAGCTGAGCCCCCAAGCGGCCGCCACCGCGTCCCCGGCGCCACGAGCACCCGCACACGGGGCTCAGGGAATGC
Source organism: Acidovorax sp. CF316 (assembly GCF_000276605.1). GTDB lineage: Bacteria > Pseudomonadota > Gammaproteobacteria > Burkholderiales > Burkholderiaceae_C > Acidovorax. Next base: position 20,544 of record NZ_AKJX01000158.1, read on the forward strand.
CGTACTTGTTCGGGTAGCGGATGTTCTCGCGCATGTGCGCGCTCATCGGGATGCGCAGCGTGGCGGTGTCGAACCACTGGCGGTACAGGGCCGCCAGCTCGCCCGAATGCATCAGCCCCAGCACCGTGCGGTCCACCACCTCGCGCAGCGGCAGGTCATCCTTGGGCAGCATGAAGGCATAGGGCTCCACCGTGAGGTGGCGGCCGGTCACATGCAGCTCCCCGCGCAGCGGCGATGAGGCGATGAGGCCGTAGAGCAGCACATCGTCCTGCGCGAAGGCATCGACCTGGCCCTGCTCCACCAGGCGCACGCCCTCGGCGTCGGTGGCCACCAGGGTCACGACAATCTCCTGCTCGCGCTCCACGCGCTGCAGCGTCTCCTGCGCCGTTGTGCCCCGGCTCACGGCGATGCGCCGCCGCCACAGGCTGGGCACACCGTCGAGCTGCACCGACTGGCGCGCGAGAAAGCGCACACCCGTGGTGAACAGCGTGTACGAGAAGTCCACCTCCTTTTGCCGGCCCACGGTGTTGGTGTTGCCCCCGCACTCGATGTCGATGCTGCCGGCTGCAAGCAGCGGGATGCGCTGCGCCGCCTCCAACGGGCGGAACGCCACGCGCAGGTCCGGCCGGCCCAGCTGCTTGCGCAGCGCCTCCACGACCTTGTTGCACACGGCGATCGAATAGCCCACGGTATTGCCCGCCGCATCGCGAAAGGCAAAGGTGCCGGGCGTGGGGATGTAGCCCACGTGCACCGTGCCGCTGCGCGCGATGCGCGCCAGCGCGCCATCCCTGGCACCCTGGGCATGGCCCAGGGTACAGAGCAGGGCCAGCACGACCAGGACCGGCAGGGACTTCTGAAAAACAGATGCACGCATGGTGGGCGCCCCCAGTCCTAATCCAGCCCCGGCGGCACCGCCAGGTACCAGCGCGTCGCCTGCTCGAAGGCATGGCCCACGCGCAAGGCCGTGGCCTCGTCGAAGGGCCGCGCAATGAACTGCAGCGACACCGGCAGCCCCTGGCCCGTGAAGCCCGCCGGCACGGCCAGCGCGCACAGGTCCAGCAGGTTCACGAAGCGGCCGAAGCGCGACAGCGGCGTGGCCAGCTCGTCCACCTCGGTGAGCGGGATCGCGGCGATGGCATTGGTCGGAAAGGCGCAGACATCGATCCCGTCCATCGCGGCCAGCATCTCGGCCTTGGCCTGCTCGCGCAGCCTGAGCAGCTGCAGGTACTGCGCCGCGCCGATATCGCGCCCGAGCAGGATGCGCCGGCGCACATGCGGGTCGAACTCCAGCCCCTCCTGCTCGAACAGCGTGCCCAGGTTCGCATAGCCCTCGGCGCTCATCAGGCTGCCCGCCACGCGCATCGACTCGGCCAGGCTCTGCGGCAGCGCGCGCTCCACGCGCTGCATGCCCAGGCCCTCCAGCACCCGCACGGCTTCGTCGCAGGCGGCCAGCACCTCGGGGTCCACGTCCGCGCGCTCGGCCTCGGGCAGCACCCACATGCGCATGCCGGCCACGCCGCGCGCCGCATCGAGCTGCGGCAGCACCGCGCGCGCCGGCACCGGTAGCGACACGGCATCGCGCGGGTCGGGGCCCGAGAGCACGTCGAGCAAAATGGCGCTGTCGCGCACCGTGCGCGTGAGCGGGCCCACCGTGTCGTGCGTGGGGCACAGCTCGATCAACCCGTGCCGGCTGATCAGCCCGCGCGTGGTCTTCAGGCCCACCACCCCGCACAGCCCCGCAGGGATGCGCACCGATCCCCCCGTGTCCGTGCCGATGCTGGCCGTGCACAGGCCCGCCGCCAGCGCCACGGCCGAACCGCTGCTGCTGCCGCCCGGCGTGCGGTGCGTGCGCAGGTCCCAGGGGTTCCAGGGCGTGCCCATCACCGCATTCGTGCCCCAGCCGCCAAAGGCGAACTCCACCGTGTGCGTCTTGCCGACCACCACGGCACCGGCCGCGCGCAGCCGCTCGACCACGGCCGCGCTGGTGGCCGAGGTGCGCGGCGGCCGCGCCTTCGAACCTGCCGCAATCGGCTTGCCCTCGACCTCGAACAGGTCCTTCACCGCCACCGCCACGCCGTGCAGCGGCCCCAGGCGGATGCCGGCGCGCGCCATCTGGTCCAGGCCGCGCGCAGCGGCGCGGGCCTCGTGGGCATACACGTCGGTGAAGGCGTGCAGCTGGCCGCCAAGGCGCGCGATGCGCGCGAGCTGGTGTTCCAGCAAGGCCTCGCTCGACAGCTCCCCACAGGCGATGGCTTGAGCCAACTGCTCCAGTGGTGCGTAGGTCATGGACGTCATAAGCTCTTTCATGCCGCACCCACCGTGCGGCGCCCCTGCGCCAGACGGCGCTCCAGCCACCGCGAGAGCATGGACAGGGGAAAGGCGATGGCGAAGTACAGCAGCCCCACCAGGATGAAGATGTGCAGCGGCAGGAAGTACTCGCTGGACATGGCGCGCGCCGCCAGCATCAGCTCGTTGGTGGCGATCAGCGCGCACAGCGAGCTGTCCTTGAGCAGGGCCACATAGCTCGACAGCAGCGGCGGCAGCATCACGCGCAGGGCCTGCGGCAGCGTCACGGAGAGGAACACCTGGCGCGGCGTGAGGCCCGCGGCCAGCCCCGCCTCGCGCTGGCCGCCGTGCACCGACTGCAGGCCGCCGCGCAGGATCTCGGCCACATAGGCCGCGCCGTGCACCCCGAGGCCAATGGCCCCGGCCCAGTAGCCCGGCAGCGTGATGCCCACCGAGGGCAGCGCGAAGTAGATGGCCAGCAGCAGGGCCAGCAGCGGCACCGCGCGCAGCAGCTGGATGAAGCCGTTGGCCCCGTGGCGCAGCACTGCCACGCCGCTGCGCAGCATCCATACCAGCAGGGCGCCCAGCACCAGCGCGATGGCAAAGCCCAGGGCAGAGAGCTCGGCCGTGACCCGGGCTGCCTCCAGCAGGCGCGGCCACCATTCGGCCATGTGCTCGGCGTAGGGGGCGAAGAACGAAGGGCTGCCGCTCATCGCGCACCCCCTGCCGTGCGGCGTTCCAGCCGCGCAAAGGCCCAGCTGATGGGCAGCACCATGGCCGCGTAGAGCAGCATGGCGGTCAGGTAGATCAGCGGCGTCTCGAAGGTCGAGGTGACCAGATTGCGCGCGTAGAACATCACCTCGGGCGCCGCGATCGCCGAGGCGATGGACGTGTCCTTGACGAGCTGGCTCGCGTAGTTGCCCAGCGAGGGCAGCGTCACGCGCACCATCTGCGGCAGCAGCACGCTGCGCAGCGCCTGCGCGGGCGTCAGGCCCACGGCCAGGGCGGCCTCGCGCTGGCCCGCATGCAGACAGCGCAGGCCGGCCGCGAACACATCGCACAGCACGGCCGCGCCCACCAGGCCCAGGCCCACCACCGCGGCCGTGAGCGGCGACAGCCGCACGCCCACCGAAGCCAGGCCGAAGTACAGCACGAACAGGTGCGCCAGCGCCGGCACATTGCGCATCCATTCCACATAGGCTGCAATGCCCAGCTGCAGCAGGCGGTTGCGCACGAAGACCACGGCCAGCGCCAGCAGCAGGCCCAGGCTGGCCGCCAGCAGGCCCGCGCCCAGGGCCACCTGCGCGGCCGTGAGCGCACCGCGCGCCAGCGTGGCCACGATCAGGGTCAGGGTGTCGATGCCCGGCATGCTCACGCCCCCACCTGGCCGAGGAAGCTGCGCGTGCGCTCCCTGCGCGGCTGGTCGATCACCTGCGCCGCAGGGCCTTCCTCGACGATGTGGCCACCGTCCATGAAGATCACGCGGTCCGCCACGTCGCGCGCAAAGCGGATCTCGTGCGTCACCAGGATCATCGAGCGCCCCTCCTCGGCCAGCTCGCGGATCACGCCTAGCACCTCGCCCACCAGCTCCGGGTCCAGCGCCGAGGTGGGCTCGTCGAACAGGATCAGCTGGGGCTTCTGTGCCAGCGTGCGCGCGATCGCCACGCGCTGCTGCTGCCCGCCCGAGAGCTGTTCGGGGTAGGCATCGGCCTTGTGGCGCAGGTGCACCTTGTCCAGCATTGCTTCGGCCAGCGCATGGGCCTCGTCGCGCCGCATGCCGGCCGCCTTGATGGAGGCCAGCGCCACGTTCTCGCGCACGGTGAGGTGCGGCCACAGGTAGAACAGCTGGAACACCATGCCGATCTCGCGGCGCTGCGGCGCCATCTCGGTGTCGCTCATCAGGCGCCAGCCGCCCTTGCGGTCGGGCCGCTGGCCGATGCGCTCGGACCCGAGCAGCACCTCGCCCGCCTGGGGCTTTTCCAGGAAGTTCAGGCAGCGCAGGCAGGTGGACTTGCCCGAGCCGCTGGGCCCGATCAGCGACAGCGTCTCGCCTTTCTTCAGGTCGAAGGAAATGCCCTTGAGCACCTCGGCCTGGCCGTAGCTCTTCGTGAGGCCGCTTACGCGCAGCAGGGGGGGTTGGTCGTTCACAGCAGGGTTCTCCAGGCAGTTGTGTGCGGGTGCCGCGGCACGGTCCTTGCAGCCGCATGCCCTCGTTACCCAGTGCCTCCATGCTAGGAAGGACGCCCCTCTGTTCATTGCAGGCGGTCGCCGCTATATTGAACGTATGCGACATGCAGGGAAAACCCCATGCCACCAGCCAAACACCGAATTGACAACCTCCCTAGCGACATTGGTGCGCACGCGCACCAGGCCAGTGCACAGAACGCAGGCGACATTGGTGCATTGATCGGAAAGCTCGATGCCGCCAGGGCATCGTCCGCACCGAAGCGCAGGCCCTCGGGCACGACCTCGGCCACGGAGCTGCGCGTGGGCATCCTGCTGTGGCCGCAGTTCCCCCTGCTCTCGCTGGCCGGCCTGTGCGACGGCCTGCGCCACGCCGCCGACGTGGGCGACCAGAGCCGCCAGATCCGCTGTTCGTGGACCATCCTCGGAGTGCCCGGGCAGTCGGTGCAGGCCAGCTGCGGCGTGCCCGTGCCGGTGCAGGATTCGCTCTCGTCCGAGAGCGACTACGACTACATCGCCGTCATCGGCGGGCTGCTGCCCGCCATCCCCACGGTGCACCCGCGCTACACCGCCTTCCTGCGCGATGCGGCCGCGCTGGGCAAGCCGCTCATCGGCATCTGCACCGGCACGTTCGCACTCGCGCATGCGGGCCTCATGGCCGGGCGCCGCGCCTGCGTGCACCCCTACCATGTGGAGGACTGGAAGGCCGCCTTCCCCACGCTCGACCACGCCACCGACTGCCACTACGTGTTCGATGGCGACCGCATCAGCTGCGCGGGTGGCATCTCCATCGTGGAGCTCACGGCCGAGCTCGTGCGCCTGCACTGCGGCCCCGACCGCGCGGCCAAGGTGATCCACCAGATGACGGTGAACCCCGCTGCGCGCAGCACCCACGTGGCGCGCCGCCACGCGCTGGGCTACGGCACGGCCGACCACGACAAGCTGCGCCAGGCCATCGTGCTGATGGAAAAGAACATCGGCACGCCGCTGGAGATCGCGGTCATCGCGCGCCTCGTGGATTCGAGCAGCCGTCAGCTCGAACGCGTCTTCCTGGCCGAGACACGCACCACCCCGTCGGAGTACTACCGCAACGCGCGCCTCAAGTACGCGCGCTGGATGCTCACCAGCACCGACCTGGCCGTCATCACCATCGCCTACGAGTGCGGCTTCTCCGATGCCTCGCACTTCATCCGCCACTTCCAGCAGCTGTACGGCATGCCGCCGGGGCGCATGCGCAAGGCGCTGCAGGCCGGCGCCGTGGAGGCCTGACGCAAGAAAGCCGCATGCGTGCCCGGGGGGGCATGCATGCGGCTCGCCAGGATGTCAGCCCATCATTTGCAGGACGGCAGCTTCCAGTCCGCCGCGCGGTCCACGCCGGCCCGGGCGTTCTGGCCCACGGGGAGGTACCAGACGTCCTGCACCAGGCCATAGGTCTTGCCGATCTTGCGCAGCTCGCAGCTGCCCCAGAGCTTGGCGATCTCGGCGTTCACGGCCTTCACCAGCTCGGGGTTGTCCTTGTTCAGGCCGAACACCACCTGGCCCAGCCCCGTGAGCAGCGGGTAGTCGGGTGAGGCATCGCTGAAGGCATTGAACTTGATCTTCCACTGCGGGTTCTGCGAGATCGCGTACTGCATGACCGGCGGGTCGCCGATCACCGCGTCGATGCGCCCGGCCAGCAGGTCGCGCACGGCGGCGTCCGAGGTGTCGTACAGCGCCAGCTGCAGGCCGTTGATCTTGCGCAGCTCGGGGATGAACGAGAAGCCCGTGATCGTGCCGACCTTCTTGCCTTCCAGATCCTTGAGCTTGCTCCAGTCGGTCTTGTCCGACTGCGTGATGCCGTTCTTGAAATAGTGGATCGGGTCGCTCAGCGCCATGATTCTGGAGCGCTGCTCCGTCCAGCCCATGGTGCCGGCCATCACGTCCACGCGCTTCGATTGCACCGAGGCGATGGTGCCCGACCACTCCATCAGCGCGGGCTTGACCTTGAGCTGCAGTGCCTGCGCGATGCGCTGCAGGATCTCGCCGTCGTAGCCCACCATCCTGCCGTCCTGGTAGCCCGTGCCCGGCATGTCGCCCGAGAACGCGATGGTGAAGGCGCCCTTGTCCACGGTCTCCAGGGCATGGGCCGAAAGCCCCAGGGCGGACAGGCAGGTGGCGGCCGCGAGCGAGGCCAGCAGCCTCGCGATCTTCAATGTTGGCATGGTGGTGATCTCCAGAAGTCCGGTGGTGGTTCCCTCCCATCGGTCGATGGGGTGAATCGACTGTAGGGACGCCTGCCGCGCGGCGATTGGAGGCGCGCACGGCGAAATGGAATGCCCGCGACATTGCGGGAAAACACCGCTGCAGCAGCTTCGCCGGCGCATCCGTATACTTTTCCATGGACACCACCCTGCGCATTTCCACCGACCCGGCCGAACTCGACGTGGCCCTGGTCCACCGCTTCCTGTCCGAGCAGTCCACCTGGGCCCGGGGCATTCCGCTGGCCACCGTGCAGCGTGCGCTGGCGCATTCGCTGTGCTTCGGCGGTTTCGTGGACGGTGCCCAGGTGGCCTTTGCGCGCGTGATTTCCGACCACGCCACCTTCGCCAACCTGGTGGATGTGTTCGTGCTGCCTGCGTTCCGCGGCCGGGGCTACGGCAAGCAGCCAGTCCACTGAAACCGAGAAATCGGCTGTGCGTGAGGGCCTGGCAGGGCCGCAATCTAGGCGGCGGGCGCAGCCGGGTTGGACACCCGGCGAGCACGGCAACGACGAGTGCGGCCCTGCCAGGCCCTCACCCTTCGGGCCGGAGTGTCAGCGGGCG
>NZ_AKJX01000159.1 GCF_000276605.1 Acidovorax sp. CF316
GACCTCTCCAAGAAGATCACGGTGGACGTGCGCGGCGAGATCCTGCAGCTCAAGGAGACCATCAACACCATGGTCGACCAGCTGCGCTCCTTTGCCTCCGAGGTGACGCGCGTGGCGCGCGAGGTGGGCACCGAGGGCCGCCTGGGCGTGCAGGCCGTGGTGCCCGGCGTGGCCGGCACCTGGAAGGACCTGACCGACTCGGTCAACACCATGGGCGCCAACCTCACCAGCCAGGTGCGCAACATCGCCGAGGTGACCACCGCCGTGGCGCGCGGCGACCTGAACCGCAAGATCACCGTGGACGTGAACGGCGAAATCCTGGAGCTCAAGAACACCATCAACACCATGGTGGACCAGCTCAACGGCTTTGCCAGCGAGGTGACGCGCGTGGCGCGCGAGGTGGGCACCGAGGGCAAGCTCGGCGGCCAGGCCGCGGTGCCCGGCGTGGCCGGCACCTGGAAGGACCTGACCGACAACGTGAACTTCATGGCCAGCAACCTGACCGAGCAGGTGCGTGGCATCGTCAAGGTGGTGACCGCCGTGGCCGACGGCAACCTGAGCCAGCGCCTGACGGTGCAGGCCAAGGGCGAGGTGGCGGCGCTGGCCGACACCATCAACGGCATGACCGACACCCTGGCCACCTTTGCCGACCAGGTGACCAACGTGGCGCGCGAGGTGGGCGTGGACGGCCGGCTGGGCGGCCAGGCCAACGTGCCCGGCGCGGCCGGCACCTGGAAGGACCTGACCGGCAACGTCAACCTGCTGGCGGCCAACCTCACCACCCAGGTGCGCGCCATCGCCGAGGTGGCCACCGCGGTGACCAAGGGCGACCTTACGCGCTCCATCCAGGTCGATGCCAAGGGCGAGGTGTCCGAGCTCAAGGACAACATCAACACCATGATCTCCAACCTGCGCGAGACCACCGAGCGCAACCGCGAGCAGGACTGGCTCAAGACCAACCTGGCGCGCTTCACCGGCATGCTGCAGGGCCAGCGCGAGCTCACCACGGTGGGCAAGCTGCTGCTGTCGGAGCTGGCGCCACTGGTCGATGCCCACCAGGGCACGGTCTACCACCTGGACGGCCAGGACGGGGCCGGGGGCGCTCTGGCGCGGCTGTCGGGCTATGCCCAGGTGGGCCAGGCGCGGCTGGCCGAGCGGCTGGCCCTGGGCGAAGGCCTGGTGGGCCAGTGCGCGGTGGAGCAAAAGCGCATCCTGCTGACCGGCGTGTCGCCCGATTTCATCCGCATCGGCTCCAGCCTGGGCGAGGCGCAGCGCGTGAACGTGGTGGTGCTGCCGGTGCTGTTCGAGAACCAGACCAAGGCGGTGATCGAGCTGGCCTCGCTGCACCCCTTCACCGCGGTGAACCTGAACTTCCTGGACCAGCTGGCGCTGAACATCGGGGCCGTGATCAACACCATCGAGGCGACCATGCGCACCGAAGGCCTGCTCACCCAGTCGCAGCAGCTCACCGCCGAGCTGCAGTCGCGCCAGAGCGAGCTGCAGCAGACCAACGAGGAGCTGGGCACCAAGGCGCGCCTGCTGGCCGAGCAGAACGCCGAGGTCGAGCGCAAGAACACCGAGGTCGAGCAGGCGCGCGGGGCGCTGGAAGAAAAGGCCTCGGAGCTGGCGCTGACCTCCAAGTACAAGTCGGAGTTCCTGGCCAACATGTCGCACGAGCTGCGCACGCCGCTCAACTCCATCCTCATCCTGAGCCAGCAGCTGGCCGAGAACGGCGCGCGCAACCTCTCGCCCAAGCAGATCGAGTTCTCGCGCAACATCAACTCCTCGGGCACCGACCTGCTGCACCTGATCAACGACATCCTGGACCTGTCCAAGATCGAATCGGGCACGGTCACGGTGGACGTGGAGGAGATCAGCTTCGCGGCGCTGCGCGACAACATCGACCGCAACTTCCGCCATGTGGCCGAGGCCAAGAACCTGCCGTTCCACATCCGCTTCGAGCGCGACCTGCCGCGCTCCATGGCCAGCGACCCCAAGCGCCTGCAGCAGATCCTGAAGAACCTGTTGTCCAACGCGGTCAAGTTCACGAGCCAGGGCCAGGTCGAGGTGCGCGTGGGCATCGCCAAGGTCGGCTGGACGCCCGAGCACCCGGTGCTGCGCCAGGCGCAGCAGGTGGTGGCCTTCGCGGTGGAGGATACCGGCATCGGCGTGGCGCCCGAGAAGCAGCGGCTCATCTTCGAGGCCTTCCAGCAGGCCGATGCCGGCACCTCGCGCAAGTACGGTGGCACCGGCCTGGGCCTGGCCATCAGCCGCGAGCTGGCGGTGCTGCTGGGCGGCGAGATCCGGCTGACCAGCGTCTTCGGCCAGGGCAGCGTGTTCACCCTGTACCTGCCCCTGGAGCATGTGGACGGCGAGAGCACCGGGCCGCGCGGGCCGGCTGAGCTGGCCGAGCAGGCCCCGAGCCGCGCGCTGGCCACGCTGGGCGGCCTGCGCGAGGAGCAGGTGGCCGACGACCGCGAGGCCATCATCCCGCAGGACCAGGTGCTGCTGATCATCGAGGACGACCCGCACTACGCGCGCATCCTGCTGGGCCTGGCGCGCGAGCACGGCTTCAAGGGCATCGTCGCCAACAAGGGCGCGCTGGGCCTGGCGCTGGCGCGCGAGTACCGGCCGGCGGCCGTGTGCCTGGACATCTTCCTGCCCGACATGCTGGGCTGGACGGTGCTCAACCAGCTCAAGCTCGACCCGGCGCTGCGCCACATCCCGGTGCAGATCATCACCCAGGAGGAGGAGCGCCAGCACGGGCTGTCGCACGGCGCCTTTGCCTACCTGGTCAAGGGCCCCACCACCACCGGCCTGGAGGCGGCGTTTGGCCGCATCAAGGACTTCATCGTGCCGCGCACCAAGCGCCTGCTGGTGGTCGAGGACAACGATATCGAGCGCGCAGCCGTGCTCGAGCTGCTGGGCAACGACGACATCGAGATCGTGCCCGCCCCGAGCGGCGGCGAGGCGCTGCAGGCGCTCCGGGCCGAGCCCTTCGACTGCGTGGTGCTGGACCTGCGCCTGCCCGACATGAGCGGCTTCGAGCTGCTCGAGCAGGTGCGCGCCGAGCCGGCCTGGTCGCAACTGCCGGTGGTGGTGTTCACCGGCAAGGACCTGAGCCGCAGCGAGCAGGAGCGGCTGCAGGCGCTGTCGCGCAGCATCATCCTCAAGGACGTGCAGTCGCCCGAGCGCCTGCTCGACGAGACCGCGCTCTTTTTGCACCGGGTGATCACCGAGCTGCCGCCCGACAAGCAGGCCATGCTCGAGCGCCTGCACAACTCGTCGGACGCGCTGCGCGGGCGCAAGGTGCTGGTGGTGGACGACGATGCGCGCAACATCTTCGCGCTGACCTCGGTGCTGGAGAACCATGCCGTGGAGGTCATCAGTGCCACCAACGGCCGCCAGGCCATCGAGATCATCGACCGCACGCCCGAGCTGTCGATGGTGCTGATGGACATCATGATGCCGGAGATGGATGGCTACGAGACCATGCGCGAGATCCGCAAGGACCGCCGCTTCGGCACGCTGCCCATCCTGGCGCTCACGGCCAAGGCCATGAAGGGCGACCGCGAGAAATGCCTGGAGGCCGGTGCCAGCGACTACATCGCCAAGCCGGTGAACACCAACCAGCTGCTCTCGCTGATGCGCGTATGGCTGCACCGCTGAGCCAGGGCCCGATGACCATGTTCCCAGCGTCCCCCGACCTCCCGGCACCCCTGTCGCCCCTGGCAACTGCCGTGCCCGCCGCCATCGCGGCGCAGGATGGCGGCAGCGGGCCTGTGCCCGAGGCGGGCCCCGGCGTGCCCGTGAAGATCCTGGTGGTGGACGACGAGCCCTCGAACCTGGCCGTGATGGAGGCGGTGTTCCAGGATTCGGGCTACAGCCTGGTGTACGCCTCGTCGGGCTCCGAGGCGCTGATGGCGCTGATGAACCACGAGTTCGCGGTGCTGGTGCTGGACGTGAACATGCCGGACATGACCGGCTTCGAGCTGGCGCAGCTGATCAAGCAGCGCAAGAAGACGGCGCACGTGCCCATCATCTTCCTGACCGCCTACTTCAACGACGACCGGCATGTCGTCGAAGGCTACGGCAGCGGCGCCGTGGACTACCTGCACAAGCCCTTCAACGTGGGCGTGCTGCGCTCCAAGGTGGCCATCTTCGCCGACCTGTACCGTAAGACCCTGGCGCTGGAGCAACTGAACCAGGCCCTGGTGCAGGAGGTCGCGGAACGCGGCGCCGCCGAGGAGCAGCTGCGCCTGCTCAACGAAACCCTGGAGCGCCGGGTGCAGGAGCGCACCCATGCGCTGCAGCTGCGCGACGCGCAGCTGCGCGAGGCCGACCGGCGCAAGGACGAGTTCCTGGCCACGCTGGCGCACGAGCTGCGCAACCCGCTGGCTCCCGTGAGCTACGCGCTCAGGCTGCTGCGCCTGAAGGGCGAGCAGGCGCCGCATGTCGAGCGCGCGGCCGACCTCATCGACCGGCAGGTCAAGTCCATGAGCCGGCTGATCGACGACCTCATGGACGTGAGCCGCATCAACCAGGGCAAGATCCAGCTGCACAGCAGCCGCGTGGCGCTGGCCGGCATTCTGCAGGACGCCATCGACGCGGCGCGGCCCATGATCGACGAGCAAAAGCACACGTTGGAGATGCAGCTGCCGCCCGCGTCGCTCACGCTCGACGGCGACCCGACGCGCCTGGCCCAGGTGTTCATGAACCTGCTGCTCAACGCCGCCAAGTACATGGATGCCGGCGGGCGCATCGAGCTGTCGGTCGACACCTCGGCCGAGGAGGCCCGGGTCACGCTGACCGACCAGGGCATCGGCATCGCGCCGGGCCGCCTGGAAAAAGTGTTTGAGATGTTCTCGCAGGAGGAGGCCGCCCTGTCGCGCTCGCGCGGCGGCCTGGGGATCGGCCTGGCCCTCACGCGGCGCCTGATCGAGCTGCATGGCGGCGCGATTGCGGCCTTCAGCGAGGGCGTGGGCCGCGGCAGCTCCTTCGTGGTGCGCCTGCCCCTGGTCGGCCCGGCCGAGCGGGCGGCCGTGGCGTTGAACGCCGGTGCCGCGCAGGGCGCCCGCGCGGCGGCGCCGCTGCGCATCCTGGTGGCCGACGACAACCAGGACGCGGCCGACGCGCTGGCCGAGCTGCTGGGCGCGCTGGGCCACACGGTGCACTGCGTCTACGATGGCGAGGCCGCGGTCGAGGCGGCGCGGCACTTCGATCCCGAGCTGGTGCTGCTGGACATCGGCATGCCCCGGCTCAACGGCTACGAAGCCTGCCGCGCCATCCGCGCCCTCGGGGGCCGAAGCCTGCTGCAGCTGTGGGCCATCACCGGCTGGGGGCAGGCGCAGGACATGCGCTGGGCGCGCGAGGCCGGCTTCGACCACCACCTGGTCAAGCCGGTCAGCCCCGATACGCTGATCGGCATGCTCGCCGACGCGGCACCGGCCCGGCCCGCAGCGGCGGGCTGAGTGGGCGTCGGCGACAATCACCTGCCGACCACCAGACCCCAGGGAACCATTGGACCCCACCATCCTCGCGCGCCTGCTGGCGCCGGCCTTTCTGGCCGAACACATGGCGCGTCAACCGGCGTGTCACCTGGCGCTGCAGGGCGCCACGCTGCGCTCTGCAACCCCCCGGGAGATCGATGCCCCAGGCTACCTCTCCGACCTGACGGGCGTGGTGCTGGACTGGGGCGATGCAGTCGCCGGCGTCCCGGCACGCGCCGTGCTCAAGGTATCGCACCCCGGCTTCGGCCAGCCGGAGCTGCCGTTCTACGAGACCATTGCTGCGCGCCTCGCCAGCCCGGTGATCCCCCGCTTCTACGCCGGTGGCGTGGACGAAGCCACGGGACGCACCTGGCTGCTGATGGAGGACCTGTCGGAGTCGCACCAGCGCCCCAGCGAGGCGCCGCTGCCGCCGACCCTGGCACGCAATGCGCAGATCGTCGAGGCGCTGGCGCGCTTTCATGCCGCCGGCCGGGATGCCGGCCAGGCGCCGGGCACGGGTGGCACCACATTGTGGGAGCGCCTGCGCGCATCGGATTGGCAGGACGGCGCCTGGCAGCGCCTGCAGGCCCAGGCCGGTGATGCACTGGACGAACGCACGCGGGGCATGTACGCCCAGTTCCTGCGCGGGTTTGCGGCCCTGGTGGAGCGCGCCGACCGGCTCTCCCAGCGCACCTGGGTCCACGGCGACGCCCACGTCTGGAACTGGATGGTGCCGCGCGAGGGCAACGCCGCCGGGGTGGCCAAGCTCATCGACTGGGATGGCTGGCACCTGGGTGTGGGCGTGTGGGATCTCTCGTACATGATGGCGGTGCAGTGGGACCGCAGCGTGCGTGCGCGCTTTGAGATGCCGCTGCTCGACCGCTACCATGCAGCGCTCGTGGCCAGCGGGGTGGGCGACTATTCACGCGAGACCCTGCAGCAGGACTACCGGCTCGCGGTGCTGCTGCACCTGCGCACGCCCCTGGCGCGCTTTGCGCGGGGCATGTCGGCCTATGTCTGGTGGCCCCAGATCGGCCGTGTTGCCGATGCGGTGGAAGACCTGGGCTGCCTGGATTTGATGGGATGAAGCACGCCCCACAGGCGCACAGGCGCTGCCGGGGGATCCATTCCTGGTCTCGGCGGCGATCATGGCGGTTTGCGGGGGGCTCCTGGTCGGGCGGTGGGCGGCGCGGGGGCGGCTTGCGGGCTGAAGACCGGCCGGCGCCCGAGGCCCGGCCCGCCCTGGCTTGCTCTCTGCGCCTTTGGCAGAGCGATCCTCCACACCACCAGGCCGCCCGCCGCGAACGACGCTGCAACCGCCGTGGAAGCCAGGGCACCGGTCCCCAGGGCGAGAAGGCCTGCGCCCACCAGGGCCGCCGGCAGGCCTGTCGCCACCGGCCAGCGCAGCAGGCGCAGCCGCGCCAGCAGGTAGAAAAGCACTGCATGGGCTGCCGCCACCACCAGGTACAGCACGGGCCAGGCCATCAGGGTCGTGGTGATCGTGTGCGTGTAGCCGTCGTCGGGCGTGCCATCGGGCAGCAGCAAGGGCAGCGTGGCGAACTCGATCAACACGGCCAGCAAGGGCACCAACAGCGCCACGGCCGATCCTGCCAGCACGGCCTGGGTGAAACGGGTAAGAAAGGAGCGGGGTCGTGCTGGCATCGCTGCGAGGCTGCGAAAGTCCGGTGGAATGGTGCACGATTGTTGCGTGCCGTGTCGCCATCCCTATGAGGTGGGTGTGAAGTTTTTGCCGAAGGCCGGTTCGGTGCGCTAGTCGTGCCCACATGCACATCCACATCACCGGCGCCTCAGGCTGCGGCACCACCACCCTGGGGCAGGCCTCGCCTACGCCCGCCGGTAGTGCGAGCGGAAGACCGCGATACCGTGCCGCACGCGCCGCGTGATGTCGGTGGGGCTCAGCAACGCCGCGGCACCCAGCCGCACTTGCAGGCCGATCAATCCCAGCCAGAGCCCTGACAGGTCGGCAGCCGCCTGGCTCGTGTCAGGTATCGACAGCTCCCGCCTGGCGTCTGGCGACTCCAGGAGCTGCATCAGCAGGGCGTGCCAGCGGCCCGGGCCTGCATCGAAGAAGCGGTTGGGCAGTGTCGGGTCGTTGCGCGCACCGTGTGCGATGAGCCGGTCCCACCCGGCGATGTCCTTGTCGAGGCCAAAGCGCACATAGCGCTCGCCAAACAACTCCAGCCGCTCGGTGAACCCAAGGTCCTCGTGAACGATGCTGTCGGCAATGATGGCGGCCGACTCCCTTTGGATGACCGCTTCGATCAGCTCGTTCTTGTCGGCAAAGTTGGCGTACAGAGTCGCTTTCGCCACGCCCGCGCTGGCCACCACCTCGTCGGTCGTGACCTCCACGCCGCGCTCGAGGAACAGCTGTCGGGCTGCGTCCAGAATGGCTTGCCGCTTGGCACCGTCCTTGGGGCGCCCCCGTTTGCCGACAGGTTCGGTCATCGCTTGGCCAGGTAGATTGCCGCCAGCAGCAGCCCGCCAGCGACGGTGATGTGTTCCAGCGCAATGTGGAACTCGGCGGTCTTGCGGGGCTCGTCGAACGTCCAGAACGCATGCCCGAAGGGAATGGTCAGCAGCGTGAACACCGCCAGCCCCACGGCGCCCACCCACCCAAGGCCCTGGAAATTGGTGATGACCAGGGCAGAGCCCAGGATCTGGGTCGCAATGGTCGCCACAGCGAACGCCACGGGAACGGGGAGTTTTTCGTTGACCATTTCCTGCACGATGGCGCTGAAGTTGAACACACCATACAAGCCCGCCATCCAGAACAGCGTGGTGAGGACGATGCGCGCCAGAAGTGCGCTGATGGGGCTGTCGACGATAGCAGATGCAAGGGTTGTCATGGCGATGGGCAAGTTAATTTAACAGACTGGAAAGTCTAGCAATTAATTTGCAGACTGAATAGTATGGAAAATTGCCTTTGCAGGGGTGAGGGCACCTCAAGCCGGCACCCCTTGCTCCGTCACTGCAGAGTGCTATGCCAGCGCCTGGGCCAGAAAGTCGAGCAGGGCAGTCACGCGGCGGCTTGGGAATCCACCCTGGTGCACGGCGTACAGATCCACCGGCCCGGCGTCGAAATCCTCCAGCACCCGCTCCAGCGTGCCTTCCTCAAGCTCCTTCTTGACGTCGCAGGAATTCTTGAAGGTCACCCCGATGCCCTGGTTTGCCCAGTACCTGAGCAGGTCGCCATCGCTGCCTTGGCGGTCGCCCCGCACCTTGACGTGAAACAGGCGGCCATCCTCCCGGAACGGCCAGGCCACCAAGGGTGCTCCGGGGCGCGCCAGCACCAGGCAGTTGTGGTCCGCCAGTTCGCTGGGGTGGCGCGGGCGGCCCCTGCTGTCCCAGTAGGCCGGGGTTGCACAGACCAGGCGCCTGCCAGGCATCAGCAGCCGTGCGCGGTAGCCTGAATCCGGCAAGGGGCCATAGCGCAGGGCCACATCGATGTGGTCTTCGATCAGGTCGAGGTTGCTGTCGCTCAGCAGCAGGGTGAGCGACACCTCGCCATGCAGGGCCTGGAAGGTGTCCAGCAACGGCAGCAGCTGCGCCCGGCCGAAGTCGTTGGTCGACGTCAGTCGAATGGGGCCTGAAAGCACGCGGTCCTGCCCCAGCCCGCTCAGGCTTGCATCCCACTCGGCAACGATGCGCCGTGCATCGCCAAGCAGCACTTCGCCCTCATGCGTGAGTGCGAGCTGGCGGGTCGAGCGCGCCATGAGCCGCGTCTGGAATTCCAGCTCCAACTGGTTTACCGCCAGGCTCACCGTGGACACGGCAATCGACCGCTGCCGGGCGACGGACGAAAAACTACCACTCTCGGCCACCGCCACGTACAGGCGCAGCGCATCAATGCGATCCATTTTTTGAGTTTCTCAAAAAGTAATTTGCAAGTTAGATGGATTGTGCGCCGGAAGGCGGGTAAATACCATGGATGCACCTCCTACACATAGCGCCCCTGGCGTCCACAACATGCACATCCAATTCAAAAACCGCAAGGTTCTGGTGACCGGCTCGACCCACGGCATCGGCCTGGCCACTGCGCGCGGCTTTCTCGATGCCGGGGCCACGGTGGTCATCAATGGCCGCACCCAGGAGGGCGTCGACGCGGCGCTCAAGCGGCTGGGGGGCAACGCGCGGGCCTCTGGCTTCGTGGGCGACCTGTCCCAGTCACAGGCTGCCGATCACCTTCGGCAAGAACATGCGGATTTCGACATCCTGGTGAACAACCTGGGGGTGTTCGGACCCCAGGACTTCTTTGAAACACCCGACAGCGAGTGGGACCGTTTCTTCCAGACCAACGTGATGTCCGGCGTGCGGCTGTCGAGGCAGTATGCGCAGGGGATGGTGCAGCGCGGCTGGGGCCGCATCGTCTTCATATCGTCCGAGTCCGCGCTCAACATTCCGTCGGACATGGTGCATTACGGCTTCACCAAGACGGCTCAACTGGCCGTGTCCCGCGGCCTGGCAAAACGCCTGGCCGGCACGGGGGTCACGGTCAATGCCGTCCTGCCAGGGCCGACCCTGTCGGAGGGGGTTGCAGAGATGTTCCAGGCCGAAGTGCAGCGCACCGGCGCCTCCCTCGAACAGGTCGCGGCCGACTTCATTGCGACCCACCGGTCCTCTTCCATCATCCGCCGCGCAGCCCATGTGGACGAGGTGGCCAACATGGTGATCTACGTCAGCTCCGAGCAGGCGTCGGCCACGACAGGTGCTGCACTGCGGGTCGACGGCGGCGTCGTCGACAGCATTGTCTAGGCATCACCCTCCACACCCATTTCTCTCGCCATCGAAGCGGCGCACCGGGCGCGCTTCGGTATTCCTTCGTCCTTTCAATGGAAAGAAAACCATGTCTGAAGCCGTCATCCACGCCATCGAAGCCCAGCGCACCACCAACCTGTTCGATCCCACCCACCGCCTCCAGGACGCGGAAATCGCGGAACTCGTGCGGCTCGCCACCTTGGCGCCCAGCTCCTTCAACCTGCAGAACTGGCGCTTCATCGCCGTGCGAACCCCCGACGCACAGGCCCGCCTGCGCAAGATCTCCTGGGACCAGGCAAAGATCACCGACGCGGCGGTGACCTTCATCGTGGTCGGCAAGATGCCCGACTTCCAGAGCCTTGCAGACCGCCTGGCCCCGGCGGTGTCGGCGGGCTTCTTCCCGGCCGACATGGTGCCGGGCTGGCAGGGGGCCGCCAAAAGCCTCTACGACGGGCAGCCCCAGCGCTCCCGCGACGAAGCCGTGCGCACCGCCACCTTTGGCGCCGCCACGCTCACCCAGGCGGCCCAGGCAAAAGGATGGGGCACGGCCCCGATGATCGGCTTCGATGCCGAGGCGGTTGCCCGCGAGTTCAGCCTGCGGGCGGATGAGGTACCAGTGCTGCTGCTGGCCGTTGGCAAGGCCTTGCCGACCAACTGGCCACGCAAGCCGCGGCAGGCTGTGGATCAAGTGCTGGACCTGGTTTGAGTTCTTTTGCGCGGATCAGGCGGGCATCGTTGAGCCGGGTTGCATCCGGTCTGCCGCTGTGCCTGGCGCTGCGCCGGGCACAGCGGCAGGGACCGGAGGGCGATGACCGCCCGCAGCCTCACCTCCATCGGCCAAATCCATCGGCCAAATTTCTGAACGTCGAGTCCTGCCATGCAAGGCCCTGGGCCTGACAGAGACACCGTGATTGCCAACACCATGCCATGAGCAACATCAGCCCTTCCTCCACGCGCTCACCCAGCCTCAGGCAGGCGCAAGCGGCCCTTGCGGCGAGGCAAACCACAGCGCTTGCGCTGACACGGCAAGCGCTTGGGACGGCAGAGAACTGCAAGCACTCCGTCAATGCCTTTTCCGTCATCGCCTGGGACCGTGCCCTCCAGGCCGCAGCCGACAGCGATGTCCGAATCAGCCAGGGCAGGCCGCGACAGCTTGAAGGCTTGCCTATCGCCGTCAAGGATCTGATCGACACCAAGGATGTTGAAACCCACTACGGCTCGCAGGCCTACCTGGGCCACCTGCCCACTGCCGACGCGGACATCGTGCAGGTGCTGGTAGCGCAAGGCGCCATTCCGATAGGCAAGACCACGACGCATGAATTCGCTTGGGGCGTCACGACTTCCAGTGCGGCGTTCGGAAACACGCTGAACCCGCTGGACAGAAGCCGCATCCCAGGGGGCTCCAGTGGCGGGGCGGCGGCAGCCATCGCCTTCGGGGCCATTGCCGCCAGCCTTGGTACAGATACTGGCGGCTCCGTGCGCATTCCTGCTGCACTGTGTGGGGTGGTCGGCTTCAAGCCGACGTTCGGGACGCTGTCCACACGCGGCGTGTTCCCATTGGCGCCAACCCTCGACCACCCCGGCCTTCTTGGAGAAAGCGTCGATGATGTCGCCATCCTCGCAGACGCGCTCCAGATCAAGGCTCCCGGCAGCGGTGCGTGGGTTTCAGCCCGCGTAGGGGTTCTGCGCGAGATTGCGCCCATCCCTCTGAGTCCGGAGGTCGCACGCGCGTTCGACAGCGCCATCGCATGCATCGAGGAGGTGTTTGCATGCGTGAAGTTCGATGCATTGGATCTCTTCGATGCCGTCTACGAGGCGTTTGCCAGCATTGTCCTGACCGAAGGCGCCATCGAGCATTTCAAGCGCAACGACTGGGGGCGCATCGTCACCCATTACGGCGCGCAGACGGTCGAGCGGCTGGAGCGCGCCAAGGCACTGGCCCTTGGCGACTATTCCCAGGCACAGCAAACCCGCCGTCGCTTCGCTGCGCATCTGCGCGAGCGCATGTCGGCCCTCGACTACCTGCTGCTACCGACCTGTCCCTGCACGGCACCGCTGTTGGATGCCCAGTTGACGAGCATCGGCCACTGGTCCGGCACCGTTCGGGAGGCGCTGATGACCTACACAGCTCCCTTCAACATGGCGGGCTTTCCGGCGATCTCGATTCCCCTGGTCGGGGTCGACGGCGCATTGCCCGCGTCGCTGCAGATCGTCGCCCGGCCGGGCCAGGATGGCGCGCTCCTGCAGATCGCGCTGCAGATGGAGCGGATCCTGCGTGGCAAAACACCCTCGCGCCAGCCCCACGGACACCACCAGGAACGCGGGGATGGGTGAGAGACCGAGCCGCCTCGGTGGATGCCCGCCGGCTACCAGCGCAATCGCTGGCCTTCCCAGTAGATCCCCGAGTTTCTGAGATTTCGTTGCTTCACCAAAGCACCGCACCCACCGTGGGCCGTTCATCGGCGCATGGCCGCAACCATTCAAGAAGACTTCATCAAGCAAAGCACTGCCATATTTCAAAAGGAGTTTCCCATGTCAATCATCAAAGGCTTTCACCATTTGACCGCCTGCGTCAGCGGCGCACAGGAAGATGTGGATTTCTACGTCCAGTTGCTGGGGCAGAGCCTCGTCAAGAAGACGGTTCTGCTGGATGGCGAGGAGCCCGTCTACCACCTCTACTATGGCAATGCCCAGGGCGATGCGGGAACGCTGGTGACCTCGTTTCCCTTCAGGCAAAAAGGGGTGAAGGGAAGGCGCGGTTCGGGCCAGATCAAGGTGATCAACTACTCCGTGCCCAAGGGTTCCCTGGACTTCTGGCGCAAGCGCTTCAGCGCGAAGGGCGTCATCTTCCAGGATGAGGTGGCCGAACGCTTTGGCGAATTGCGCCAGCGCTTTCAGCATCCTTGTGGCATCGAATTCGATCTCGTCGCATCGGACCGAGACGCCCGTGCGCCGTGCCTGGCCAGCGACATTCCTCCAGAGTTCGCGATCCGCGGGATACACAGCATCACCTTGTCGCTTCGTGAAGTGGCCGAGTCCGTCGTCTTCATGCAGGACGCGCTGCAGTTCTCGTATGCGGGCGAGTCGGGTCCTTACCACCGCTTCGAGACTGCCGGCGGCACGCCCGGCACCATCGTCGAATTCCTGCATGAGCCTGATCGACTGCAGGGGTCGTCGATCTACGGCGAAGGAACCATTCACCATGTGGCCTTCGCGGTGGACAACGTGGAGCAGCAAATGGTCATCAAGGAACGCTTGATGTCGATGGGCTACATCGACACCTCCGAGTCGGTCAATCGCAACTACTTCCGTTCGATGTACTTCAAGATGCCCGGCGGTGTGATGTTCGAGGCGGCCACCACAGACATCGGGTTCGCCATCGACGAAGAGCCTGGCCACTTTGGAGCCGACTTTCAGCTCCCTCCCTGGCTTCGCGAACGCAAGCAGGAGCTGCTTGCCCGCCTGGAACCGATCACGGTCTGAACACTGAAAGAGCCGACCACAATGGACCAGTACAACTGCCTGCCGCAAGACGGCATCTTCTGGGGCGAGCGCGCGCTGCATGGCACGCTGGGGAGGCTGGATGAGTTTGGGATCAATCATGCGATCACCTTCACCGCCGAGTCCTTGGCAACGCTCCATCAATCCCATGTGCAACCCCATCTGAAGCAAGGGGCTGGCGTCTTCATGGACCTTCCCGCACATGTCCCTGATGTCGCGGTGCGAAAGGGGCTCGACGCCTGCCGGCAATCCGGGGCGCAGTCCATCATCGCGCTGGGGGGCGGGTCCGTGCTCGACGCGGCCAAGGCGGTGTCGCATCTCCATCACGAGAAGACCGGTCGCTTTCTTCCCATCGCAGCGTTGCCGACGACGCTGTCTGGCTCCGAGTTCTCCCACTATTTTGGAATCACCGAAACCGACGGTGTACAGAAATTCAAGCGCAGCCATGCGGTACGCGGGAGCGTTCCGAAGATCGTCGTGATCGACCCCGTGCTCGTGCTGGATACCCCGCGCGCACTGCTCCTGTCCTCTGCCATCAAAAGCATCGATCACGCGATCGAGGGAATGCGCCAGGTCTCCAGTGAGCACCCGCACGCGATCATGGCCGCCAGCGGCGTGGCGCGATTTCTGGGTGTTCTGGAGAGATGGCCCCCGACAATGCAGACCCGCGAGGCGATCGATGCAGGCTTGGTGACGACCAGCGATCTCCTACAGCTTCAATTGGCCGCGTGGCAGTGCTATTTTTCTCCCGCATCGGTCATCTACGGGTTGAGCCACCGGATAGGGCACATCCTTGGCGGTACCTATGGGCTGCCGCACAGCGCGACCTCCTGTATCACGCTCGCGCCAGTCATTCGTGCCTGTGCCGACTTCTATGCAGGCAAGCTTGCCGTCTTTTCCCCCGGCCCTGGAGGCGAGGGCGCTGCAGGGCAACTGGCCAGCAGGATCGCGAGCCTCGTGACCGCGCTCGGTCTTCCTGATCGCGTCAGCGCGTTCGATCTGGACAAGGCCAGGTTGCCCGAGGTCGCGGCACTTCTCACTCACAACTATCCAACAGAGGTCGCCGATCTCGGTTCCGGTGCTACCGCCAAACTCGATGAGTTGCTGGAAAGTCTGTGGTGAAGCAGCGGTGCGGGGCTGGATCTGCGCAACGGGTGACCCGCAGGTCCTCATGCGCCGCGCGAAAGCTACGGCACGTTGGACCATGGCCGATGGGCGCGCCCCTTCTGTTACGAAGACTTGCACGAATTTGAGGGCTTGTGCCACGCGCGGATGGCGCCGGCGCGGCCTATGCGCCTATCCTTCCAGAGACAAAAAAGAGAGGGAATGCAATGATCAAGAAGAGCGCTGCCGTGGCCGCTGTCGCCATCACCGCCGCCATGGCCTGCCTGCTGCCGCAGGCGCATGCACAACAGAGCGCCGTGCGCGACGTTGCCGTCATCGCCGAGTCCGATGGCCCGCAGGCCCAGCGCCTGGGGGCCCTGGTGACGGAGGGCATCCGCAAGAGCAGTTCCATGCGCTACCAGGACGCCGCGGCCAAGGCCCAGATCACGGTGCGCATCGCCACCATGTCGGCGCAGGATGCGGGCTCCATCGTCTATTCCGCGACCTGGGTTTCGACCCGCAAGGATGCCCTCATCGACCGGCAACTGGCCACCTGCGATGTGGAGCGCATCGCAGCGTGCGCCGATGCGGTGGTGGCCAAGACGGATACGGTGCGCGCGTCGCTGGCTGGCAAGAAATAAGCAAGCTGCGAGGCTGCGGCGCTCAATCCGGCTGCAACTCCCGCCCCATCAACACCCGCACCTGCGGCACCCCCTCGCGCGGCCCGGCCTGCACGGCCCGCACCAGCGCGCGCGCCACGTCGGCACCGGGGCGGGCGCGGTAGTTGGCGGGAATGATCGGGTCCAGCAGCTTGAAGGCCTGGATGGAGAGGGACTCGGCGGCGCGCGGCGCCTGGCCCAGGGCCTCGCGTTCGCCCAGCAGCAGGGAAGGGCGCGCGATCACCAGCGTGGCGAAGCCCAGGCTCTTGAGCGCCTGCTCGACCTCGCCCTTGGTGCGGTTGTAGAAGATGCGGGAGTGGGCATCGGCGCCCATGGCCGTGACCACGCCGCAGCGGGTGGCACCGGCCGCCAGGGCGGTGCGTGCCGTGGCGATCACGGCATCCAGGTCCACGGCGCGAAAGGCCTGCTGGCTGCCTGCCGCCTTGATGGTGGTGCCGAGCGTGATGTACACGTCGTTCACATGCTCCGGCAGGCCGGGCACGACGGGCCTTGCGCCCAGCGTGGAGAAGTCCACAGCATGCAGGTGCAGCCGTGGATGGGGTGCAAGGTCCGGTGCGCGCCGGCCCTGGGCATGCAGGACATGCACCTGGGGCGGCGCAGCGCCGGGCGCTGCTGTCGTTGGGTGGTTGTTGTCTGCGGTCGCCGTGGGGCGATCAGCGTCCAAAAGAGCCGCGAGAGCCGCCCGGCCCACGAGACCCGTTGCCCCGGCCACCACCACCACCACCGCCGCCGCCACCGCCACCGCCATAGCCACCACCTCCAGAGTTGCCGCCACGATAGCCGCCACCGCCACGGCGGGCGCC
>NZ_AKJX01000160.1 GCF_000276605.1 Acidovorax sp. CF316
GGCCGCTGCGGCCGCCATGCTGGCCACACTGAAAGCAAAGAACCTATGAACGACGCCACCAACGAACCGGCCGGCGATTCCAGCCAGCCACCGGGCGCCCAGTCGCCCGCCGACCTGGAGGCGATGCTGGCCGGGGCGCGGGTGCCTGCTGCTGCGGTGGAAGGCCAGCGCTGCGGCGTGATCGCCATCGTCGGCAAGCCCAACGTGGGCAAGTCCACGCTGCTCAACGCCCTGGTGGGCCAGAAGATCAGCATCACCTCGCGCAAGGCGCAGACCACGCGCCACCGCATCACGGGCATCCGCACGCGCGAGCAGACCCAGTTCGTCTTCGTCGACACGCCGGGTTTCCAGACCCGCCACGCCACGGCGCTCAACAAGTCGCTCAACAAGACGGTGATGGGCGCGATCGGTGATGTGGACCTGATCCTCTTCGTCGTCGAGGCCGGCAACTTCACGCTGGCCGATGCCAAGGTGCTGTCGCTGTTCAAGCCCGGCATTCCCACCTTGCTGATCGCCAACAAGCTCGACATGGTCAACCGCCGTGCCGAACTGGCCCCCTGGCTCAAAAGCATGCAGGAGCGCCACCCGTTCGCCGAATTCGTGCCCATGTCGGCCAAGAACAAGGGCGACATCGAGCGCCTTTTCGGCATCTGCGCCAAGTACCTGCCCGAGCAGGCCTGGTGGTATGGTGAGGACGAGCTCACCGACCGCAGCGAGAAGTTCCTGGCCAGCGAAACCGTGCGCGAAAAGCTGTTCCGCTTCACCGGCGATGAACTGCCCTACACCTCCACCGTCGTCATCGACAAATTTGAGGAAGAGGCCAGCAAGCAGCACAAGCGTCTCGTAAAGATCGCCGCCACCATCGTGGTCGAGCGCGACAACCACAAGATGATGGTCATCGGCGACAAGGGCGAGCGCCTGAAACGCATCGGCACCGAGGCCCGACAGGAGCTCGAAAAACTCATGGACGCCAAGGTATTCCTCGAGCTCTGGGTCAAGGTGCGCTCCGGCTGGGCCGACGACGAAGCGCGC
This sequence comes from Acidovorax sp. CF316, assembly GCF_000276605.1. Lineage (GTDB taxonomy): Bacteria > Pseudomonadota > Gammaproteobacteria > Burkholderiales > Burkholderiaceae_C > Acidovorax. The sequence goes on from NZ_AKJX01000160.1 coordinate 1,033, forward strand.
GTGCGCTCCTTCGGCTACGAGTGAGGATGGCTCCCGCGCTGCTCCGTGCAGAGGCGCCCGAGCGCCTGCGGCGTGGCTGAAAGCCGCCCATGGCCGTTGCCAAACGCATCTCCGATGAGCCCGCGTTCGTGCTGCACAGCTACGACTGGAGCGAGTCGAGCCTGATTCTGGAGGTCTTCTGCCGCCGCCAGGGCCGGGTCGCCCTGGTCGCCAAAGGGGCCAAGAAGCCCACCTCCAACTTCCGGCCGGTGCTGCTGCCGCTGCAGCCGCTGTTGCTCACCTACACCCTGTCGGGCGACGGTTCGGCCGACATCCACACCCTCAAGGGGGCCGAGTGGGTGGGCGGCCATGTCATGCCTACGGGTGACGCGCTGCTGTCGGGCATGTACCTCAACGAGCTGCTGCTGCGCCTGCTCGCGCGGGCCGATGCGCACACCGCGCTGTTCGATGCCTATGCCGGGGTGGTGCGCGTGCTCGCCAGCGAGCATGGCGATGCGCTCGAGCCCGTGCTGCGCAGCTTCGAGCTGCTGCTGCTGCGTGAGATCGGCCTGTTGCCCAGCCTGGATGCGCAGACCATGACCCTGGAGCCCTTGCACCCCGGCACACGCTACACGCTGGTGGCCGAAGGGGGCTTGCGTAAGGCCTCATTGGGCGACCGTGTCGCGCTGCCCGGCAGCCAGTGGCAGGCCCTGCAGGCAGCACTCGACACCAGCGCATCCAGCTACACGGCCACCTTGCGTGCCTGTGCGCCGGTGGCCGCCGAGCTCAAGCCCCAGCTGCGGGCGCTCTTGCAATACCATTGCGGCAGTCCCACGCTGCGCACCCGCCAGCTCATGATGGATCTGCAGACCCTCTGATCTACGAACCTTCCATGGCACAACTCCCGTCGCATCGCACCGCTTTGTCGGTCAACGTCAACAAGGTCGCCCTGGTGCGCAACACGCGCCACCTGGGCATTCCCAGCGTCACGCGCGCGGCGCAGGTATGCCTGGAGGCCGGTGCCCGGGGCATCACCGTGCATCCCCGCCCGGACGAACGCCATATCCGCAGCCACGACGTGTTCGAGCTGGCCGAGCTCATGAAGGCCTGGCCCGACCGGGAGTACAACATCGAGGGCAACCCCTCGCAGAACCTGATGGACTTCATCCGCCAGGTGCGTCCGCACCAGGCGACCTTCGTGCCCGACAGCGAAGACCAGTTCACCAGCGACCATGGCTGGAGCTTCCCTCAGGATGCCGAGCGCCTGGCACCGCTGATTGCCGAATGCAGGGCCCTGGGCGTGCGCGTGAGCCTGTTCATGGACCCGACACCCGAGGCCATGGCCGCCGCCAGGGCCGTGGGGGCCGACCGCATCGAGCTCTATACCGAGCCCTATGCCGCCGCCTGGGGTACGCCCGACCAGGCAGCGCAGCTGGAGCGCTACCGCGCCGCCGCCCAGGCGGCCCTGGATGCCGGGTTGGGCGTCAATGCCGGCCACGACCTCAACCGCGACAACCTGACCGCCTTCGTGCGCGGGGTGCCCGGCGTGCGCGAGGTGTCCATCGGCCACGCGCTGATCGCCGACGCGCTGGAACTGGGCTATGCGGCCACCGTGCGGGCCTACAACGCCTGCATAGCGGCTGCCTGAGCACTGCAGCCATGATCTACGGTATCGGCACCGACATCTGCGACGTGCGCCGCATCAAGGCCAGCCTGGAGCGCCATGGCGACCGTTTTGCCGAGAAGGTGCTGTCCGCGGGCGAGCTCGCTACCTGGCGCGCCCGCACCGCTCGCTGGCCGGACCGGGGCCTGCGCTACCTGGCCACCCGCTTTTCTGCCAAGGAGGCCTTCAGCAAGGCCATCGGCCTCGGCATGCGCATGCCCATGACCTGGCGCCACTGCGAAGTGGCCAAGCTGCCATCGGGCCAACCCGTGATCGTGCTGCACGGCGCGCTCAAGGAATGGTTCGAGGAGCGCGGCCTGCAGGCCCACCTGAGCGTGACCGACGAAACCGACTACGCGGCCAGCTTCTGCGTGGTCGAAAAAGCGCCTTGATACCTGTGGGGGCGCTTTCCCTGGCGCACCTGCCCATCCCCATTCCTTCTGATTCTCACAAGTCCATGACCGAACACGCACCCGTCATCCTCGATGTGGCCGGCACGTCCCTCAGCGCCGACGACCGCCGCCGCCTGGCCCACCCGCTCACGGGTGGCGTGATCCTGTTCGCCCGCAACTGGGACAACCGCGCCCAGCTGCTGTCCCTGACCAGCGCCATCAAGGCCGTGCGCGACGATCTCCTGATCTGCGTGGACCACGAAGGCGGCCGCGTGCAGCGCTTTCGCACCGATGGGTTCACCCACCTGCCGCCCATGCGCGCCCTGGGCGCGATGTGGATGGACGATGGCAAGGGCGCCAAGGCGGTGCCCGGCAGCGGCGCCCTGCGCGCGACCAATGCCGCGACGGCCGCTGGCTATGTGCTGGGCACCGAGCTGCGCGCCTGCGGTGTGGATTTCTCCTTCACCCCGGTGCTCGATCTCGACTGGCAGGAAGAAGCTGCCGGCTCGCGCAGTGGCGTGATCGGCGACCGCTCCTTCCACCGCGACCCGCGCGTGGTATCCCTGCTGGCCAAGAGCCTCATGCACGGGCTGCTCCAGGCCGGCATGGCCAATTGCGGCAAGCATTTTCCCGGCCATGGCTTCGTCCGGGCCGACTCCCACACCGAGGTGCCGGTGGACACGCGCAGCCTCAAGGCCATCCTGGCCGACGACGCCGCCCCGTACCCCTGGCTCAGCAGCACGCTCACCAGCGTGATGCCGGCCCACGTGGTCTACCCCAAGGTGGACAGCCGCCCCGCCGGCTTCTCCAAGCGCTGGCTGCAAGACATCCTGCGCCGCGAGATGCGCTTTGACGGCGCCATCTTCAGCGACGACCTGAGCATGGAGGGCGCCCGCCGCCTGGACGGCCAGCTGGTCAGCTACACCGACGGCGCCCTGGCCGCGCTGGAGGCCGGTTGCGACCTGGTGCTGCTGTGCAACCAGAGCGTGGGCGATGGCAAGGCGGTCGACGAACTGCTCGACGGCCTGGCCGAGGCCCGGGCGAAGGGCCACTGGCAGCCCAGCGTGGACAGCGAATCGCGCCGCATCGCCCTGCTGCCCGAAACCCTTCCCCAGGCCTGGGACGACCTGATGTACCAGCCGGCCTACCTGCAGGCACTCGACCTGCTGCCCTGAACTGCGCCGCCGCCCCGGTTCAGGGCGCGGGCGTGGCGGGAGGAGATTCCTGCACCGGTGCGGACGTCGCGGGCAGCGCGGGCATTGCCGGCGCTGCGGACTCCGCCGCTGCGGGCGGCGGTCCTCTCCAGCGCCGGATCACGCGCTGGAAGATCAGGGCATTGGGTATCTGCAGCCAGGTACCGTCCGGACCTGCATGGAGGTGGTCTTCGAGCGTGGTGTACAGCAGGTTGATGTCCACCACCCGGCCCTTGGCGCCGGGCTTCTCGGCCGTGTCCAGCACCTCGATGTAGTCGCCCACGCGGAACGGCCGCACGGTGAAGATCAGCAGTGCGCAGAACAGGTTGGAGAGCACGCTCCAGGCCGCGAAGAAGGCCACGGCACCCACGGTGGCAAAGCCCGTGAGGGCTGTCCACAGCACGGTGGCCGACACCCCCATGCGCTCGAGTACCAGCAGGAAGGCGCTGGCCACGATGGTCCAGCGGATCAACCCCTTGATCGGCACCAGCAACTCGTCGGGCAATTGGTAGTGGGCGGCGGCACGCGCCACCAGGCGCCTCAGCAGGCGCTGCAGCAGCCAGGCCACGAAAATGATCAGCAGGATCTGCAGGCCGGGCACGATCACCTCGAGCCAGTCCTGCACCCAGTCGGGCAGACGTGTCTTCAAAACATGCAGACCAGTGCTGGCCATGGGAAAAGAGCGCGAGGCCCGGAAACAACAACAGGAAATATCGCCATCAGCTGCGCAACTGCTCCACGGTATCCATCTGCATCTCGAAACTGAAGAAGCGGTTGCGGCCCTGGGCCTTGGCCGCGTACAGGGCCTGGTCGGCGCGCATGATCATGCTCTCGGCGTTGGTGCTGTCGTCGGGCACGCAGGTGGTGATGCCGCCCGACAGCGTGAGCGCATCGCCCAGCGGCGAGTCCGGGTGGGCAATGCCGCGCACCTTGAGCAACTGACCCAGGGCCCGCGCAAAGGTCATGGCGCCGGAGCGTGGGGTGTTGGGCAGGATCAGCGCGAATTCCTCGCCGCCATAGCGCGAAGCCACGTCGCGTGGCCGCACGCACACCTCGCGCAGCAGGCGGCCCACTTCCCTGAGGCAGGCATCGCCTTGCACGTGGCCGCTGGCGTCGTTGAACAGCTTGAAATGGTCCAGGTCACAGAGCATCAGCGTCAGCGGCGTGCCGTCGCGCCGGGCCGACAGGATCTCGCTGTGCAGCATGCGGTCGAAGCCCCGGCGGTTCACCAGGCCGGTCAGCGCGTCCACCTCCACCATCTCGTTGAGGCGCTGGTTGGCCACATGCAGCTCGGCCGATACCGAGACCAGCCGCCGGCGCATGTCCAAGAGGCGCTGCATCGCGCGCAGCTTGGCCATCAGCACGATGGGCCTGACGGGTTTGACCAGGTAGTCGTCACCCCCCACCTCGATGCCGCGCCACACGTCCAGTTCGTTGTCCAGGCCCGACAGAAAGATGATGGGCGTCCAGTCACCGGCCTCGCTCTCGCGCATCTGCTGCGCCACCCAATAGCCGTCCTTGCCGGGCAACTTGATGTCCAGCAGCACCAAGTCCGGGCGTTGCGCCTTGAACAGGTGCAGCGCCGCCGTGCCCTCGGGGGCCTCGAAGATCTTCGCCACCCCGGCCTGCCGCAACTCGGCCACCAGGGCTGCCCGCACCGAGTTCTGATCCTCGACCACCAGGACCGAGAAGCTGTTGCGGGACGAGGGCCCGGTGGCCGTGGCGGGGAAGGGCGCGCTGCTGGGAGTGAATGGCACGGTGACTCCTTGGTGCGAAGCTCAGGAGATGGGCAGCAGCCAGCCGCTCAGGATTCCCGTCGCAGTGCCGGGAACAGTATCACGTCGCGGATGCTGGGGCTATCCGTCAATAGCATCATCAGGCGGTCGATGCCGATGCCGCAGCCGCCCGTGGGAGGCATGCCGTATTCCAGCGCGCGCACGAAGTCGTGGTCGTAGAACATGGCCTCGTCGTCGCCACTGTCCTTGGCGGCCACCTGGGCGTGAAAGCGCGCGGCCTGGTCCTCGGCATCGTTGAGCTCGCTGAAGCCGTTGCCGAACTCGCGCCCGGTGATGTACAGCTCGAAGCGCTCGGTCACCTCGGGGCGGGTGTCATTGGCACGCGCCAGCGGCGAGATCTCCGTCGGGTGTTCCATGATGAAGGTGGGCAGCCACAGCTTGTCCTCCACCGTCTCCTCGAAGTACAGCACCTGCAGGCTGGCCAGCGAACGCGTGGACAGCTTGTTCTTTTCTTCATTCAGGCCCAGCTTCTTCAGGGCGCTGGTCAGCCAGGCGGCATCGTCCACGTGGGCACCGGCCTCGGTGTACTGGAAGATGGCTTCGCGGATCGTCAGGCGCGCAAACGGCTGCGACAGGTCCACCGCGCGGCCCTGGTAGGTCAGTTGCAGCGAGCCCGTGGCCTTGAGCGCCACCTCGCGGATCAGCGTCTCGGTGAAGTCCATCAGGTCCAGGTAGTTCCAGTACGCCGCGTAGAACTCCATCATGGTGAACTCGGGGTTGTGGCGCACCGAGATGCCTTCGTTGCGGTAGCTGCGGTTGATCTCGAACACGCGCTCGAAACCGCCCACGATCAGGCGCTTGAGGTACAACTCGGGCGCGATGCGCAGGTACATCTCCTGCTCGAGCGCGTTGTGGTGCGTCACGAAAGGCTTGGCATTGGCGCCGCCCGGGATCGGGTGCAGCATGGGCGTCTCGACTTCGAGAAAGCCGTGTTCCACCATGAACTCGCGCAGGCCGCTCACGGCCTTGCTGCGCGCGATGAAGCGCTTGCGCGCCTGTTCGTCGGTGATCAGGTCCACATAGCGCTGGCGGTACTTCTGCTCCTGGTCGGCCATGCCGTGGAACTTGTCGGGCAGCGGGCGCAGGCTCTTGGTCAGGAGGCGCAGGCGCGTAACCTTGATCGACAGCTCGCCGGTCTTGGTCTTGAACGTGGTGCCCTCGGCGCCCACGATGTCGCCCAGGTCCCAGTGCTTGAAGGCCGCATAGGCTTCCTCGCCCAGCGCATCGCGCGTCACGTACAGCTGGATCTGGCCGCCGGTGTCGCCCAGCGAGCCGTCCTGCACCGTGGCGAAGCTGGCCTTGCCCATCACGCGCTTGAGCATCATGCGCCCGGCCACGCTCACCGTGGCCGGGTTGGCCTCCAGGGCCTCGGCATCCAGCGGGCCATAGGTGGCGTGCAGCTCGGCCGCCTTGTTGGCCGGCTTGAAGTTGTTGGGGAAGGCCACGCCACCGCCCTGGGCCTGCACTTCGCGCAGGGCGCGGAGCTTCTCGCGGCGTTCGGCCATGAGCTTGTTGTCGTCCGGGGGCACTGGGGGGGTGTTCTGTTCAGACATAGGTGCGGTCAATGCGGTGCGCGCGTGGCGCGTCGTTGTAGGAAGGCTGCCGGGACCACAGTCCACGGCGGCGAACCTGCCATTTTATCGGCTTGGCGTGCCCGGCACGGTTTTTTGCCCCTGCGGCCGCGGTTTTCCGCCGGTCAGTGCGGCTGGCCGGGGCCGCCGCCCTCGGCGCGGGCAGGCCGCAGCACGGCATCCGCCGTGCGCACGAGGATCACCAGGTCCTGCCACAGGCTGGGGTTTTGCGCATAGCGCGCGGCGTAGTCCAGCTTCACGGGCAGGATGTCTTCCACATAGGTGCGCTCGGGGTCGGCGCTCTGCGCCAGCAGCGCACTCTCGTTGCGAAAGGCGATGGAGGCCAGGTCGGTGATGCCCGGGCGCACGCTGAGCACGATGGCGCTGATCTCGGCCGGGTACATCGCCACGTAGTGCGGTACCTCGGGCCGGGGGCCCACCAGGCTCATGTCGCCCTTGAGCACATTGAGCAGCTGGGGCAGTTCGTCGAGCTTGCTGTGGCGCAGCCAGTGGCCCGCGCGCGTGATGCGCGCGTCCTCGCCAATGGTGATCGCCGGGCCGGTCCTATCGGCCCCGGTGCGCATGGTGCGGAACTTGTAGATGGTGAAATGGCGCCCATGCCGGCCCACCCGCTCCTGGCGGAACAGCGCACCACCGGCCGAATCGAAACGCACCCAGAGCGCGATGGCCAGCAGCACCGGGCCAAGCACCAGCAAGGCGCTGCCCGCAACCACGATGTCCATCAGGCGCTTGAGCATTCTCACCCCAGCAGGGTCTGCAGGGCCGCTATCACACGGTCCTGGTCGGCATCGCCCATCGCGGTGAACAAGGGAATGCTCACCATGGCCTGGTAGGCCGCGTCGGCCTGCGGGAACATCGCAGGCGTGAGCGCATAGCGGTCGCGCCAGTAGGGGTGGCGGTGCAGCGGCACATAGTGCACGCTGGTGCCGATACCGAGGTCCGACAAACCCTGCACCAGTGCATCGCGCGACAGGCGTGCGCCTTGTGTCAGGCGGATCACGTACAGGTGCCAGGCATGCACGTCGCCCGCAGGGGCTTGTGCCGGCAACACCAGGGGCAGGTTTTTCAGGCCGGCGTGGTAGCGCTGTGCCAGGTATTGGCGCCGCTCCACGAAGGCCGGCAGGCGCGCCAGTTGCTGCACCCCCATGGCCGCGGCCACGTCGGTCATGTTGTACTTGAAGCCCGGTGCCACCACCTCGTAGTACCAGGCGGGTGTCTTGGAGGTGAAGCGGTCGAAGGCATCGCGGTTCATGCCGTGCAGGCGCATCACGCGCATGCGCCTGGCCAGGTCCGGGTCGCGCGTCACGGCCATGCCGCCTTCTCCGGTGGTGATGGTCTTATTGGCGTAGAAGCTGAACACCGTGACATCCGAGGCCAGTTGCCCCACCAGCGTGCCCTTCCAGGTCGTGGGCAGGGCATGTGCCGCGTCTTCCACCACCTTGAGGCCGTGTTCCTTCGCAATCGCCAGGATGGCATCCATGTCGCAGGCCAGGCCACCGTAGTGCACCGGCATGATGGCCTTGGTCCGCGGCGTGATCGCGGCGCGCACCAGGACCGGGTCCATGTTCAGCGTCACCGGGTCCACGTCCACCAGCACCGGGTCGGCACCGAGGTAGCGCACCACCTCGGTCGTGGCCGTGAAGGTCAGCGTGGGCGCGATCACCTCGTCGCCCGGGCCGATGCCCAGGGCTTCCAGGGCCAGGTGCAGGCCGGCCGTGGCCGAGTTCACGGCCAGGCTGTCCACGCCGCCGCCGAGGTAGTCGGTGAAGGCCTGCTCGAAGGTCCTGGTCTGCGGCCCTGTGGTGACCCAGCCAGAGCGCATGGCCTCGGCAACCGCATTCACCTCGGCATCGCCGATGTCGGGGCGGGCGAAGGGGAGGAAGGGCAGGGTGGCAGTGTCAGCGTTCGGCATGGGTGGATGGCAAAGAGTTGGCGGGGGCAGTGCCACGGCCGATGGCGTGGTACTCCAGCCCGGCGGCGCGCAGCTCGGCGGGCTCGAAAAGGTTGCGGCCATCGAACACCACGCGTTCGCGCAGCGTGGCGGCCAGGTGGGCGAAGTCCGGGCTGCGGAACTCCTTCCACTCGGTGGCGATGACGAGCGCGTCCGCGCCCTGCAACGCCGCATCGGCGAGCTGCGCGAAAGAAAGGCCGGGGCGTTCGCCCAGGGCCTGGCGCGCCTGGTCCATGGCCTGGGGGTCGTAGGCAACGACCTCGGCGCCCAGGGCCAGAAGGCGCTCGATGATGGCCAGGCTCGGGGCCTCGCGCATGTCGTCGGTACCGGGCTTGAAGGCCAGGCCCCAGAGCGCAAAGCGCCGGCCCGCGAGGTCGGCGCCGAAGCGCGCAACGATCTTGTCGGTCAGCACCTGTTTCTGGCGGTCATTCACGGCTTTCACGGCGGGCAGGATGTGGAACTCCTGCCCCGCATCCTGCGCGGTCCGGATGAGCGCGCGCACATCCTTGGGAAAGCACGATCCGCCATAGCCCGTGCCCGCGTAGAGAAAATGCGTGCCGATGCGCGGGTCCATGCCGATGCCGGTGCGCACGTTCTCGATGTCGGCCCCGAGCTTCTCGGCCAGCAGCGCCAGCTCGTTCATGAAGCTGATGCGCGTGGCCAGCATGGCGTTGGCCGCGTACTTGGTGAATTCGGCGCTGCGCACGTCCATCACCACCAGGCGGTCGCGGTTGCGCATGAAGGGCGCGTACACGGCGCGCATGAGCTCGGTGGCGCGTTCGTCCGCGCTGCCCACGATCACGCGGTCGGGCCGCATGAAATCCTGCACCGCGCTGCCTTCCTTGAGGAACTCAGGGTTGGATACCACGGCAAAGTCGGCAGGCAGGCCGCGGCCCGCCAGCACGCCGGCCACGGCCTCGCCAACCCTGTCGGCCGTGCCCACGGGCACCGTGCTCTTGTTGACGATGAGCTTGTAGCCCGCCATGCGCTCGGCGATCGAGCGCGCCGCTGCCAGCACATGCTGCAGGTCGGCCGAGCCGTCCTCGCTCGGGGGCGTACCCACGGCGATGAACTGCAGCATGCCGTGTGCCACGGCACGGTCGATGTCGGTCGTGAACTCCAGGCGGCCGCTGCGCGCGTTGCGCAGCACCACGTCGTGCAGGCCGGGCTCGTGGATGGGCAACTGGCCCTGGTTCAGCGCGGCGATCCGGCGCGCATCGAGGTCCAGGCACACCACGTGGTTGCCCATCTCCGAGAGACAGGCCCCGGTGACAAGGCCCACATAGCCGGTGCCGATGACGGTGATTTTCATGGGACGTGATTCAGTGCGGTGCGAAGCAGAGGGTCAGGCCGGCTTGGCCAGCCAGGTCAACCGGTGGGTGCGCAGCGGGTACAGCAGCGCCGATGCCGGCGCGAGCCAGGCCGCAGGCAGCCGGCGTGCAATGGGCGGGGCCAGCGTGGTCCGCCGCGACTGCACCTGCGCGTGGGGAAACAGGCGGCGCAGCTCGGCCAGGGGCACGCCGCGCACATCGGGATTGCGGGGATTGTCCACGATGAAGTCATAGACCAGCACGCCGCCGCCCGGCGCCACCCAGCGCCACAGGGTCTCTGCCATGTGCTTGCGGAAGGTCGGGTCCAGCAGCGAGCTGAACAGGGTGAAGGCCAGCACGGCATGCTGGCTGCCCTCGGTCACGGGGGCCAGCGTGGCATCGCCCTCGGTGATGCGCACGGCACCAGGCAGCGCGGCCCGCGCCTGCGCGGCGCGCTCGGCAATCAGCTCCAGCCCCCGCAGGCGTGCCGGGCTGGCACCCAGGCGCAGCAGGTCCTGAAGGTTGCCGCCCGCGCCGCAGCCGACCTCGGTGATGGCCAGGTCCGAGAGGCTGGACCAGCCATGGGCGTTCCACAGCCGCACCAGGGCGCGCAGGCGCTCCTGCTGCGCCTGCAGGGCCGAGGCGCTGGCCATCAGTTGGTAGCGCAGGGCATCCTGTGCGGCATCGCGGCGCGCATAGCGCGCCTGCACGGCCTGGGGTTCGGCGGGGTTGCTCATCGCGTGATCCGGGCAAATTGGGCCGAGGGCGCGCGCGCGCGCAGCACATCCCACAGGCCGCGCCAGGTGCCCAGGCCATAGGCCACGTGGTAGGCAGCGATCACCACCGGCAGCTGCGCCAGCAATTGCCAGCGGCCTGCACTGCGTGCAGCCGACACCGAGGCCAGGGCCACATAGGCTGCATACAGCGCCACCAATGCGGCCAGCGGCAGCGCGGTCCAGGGCAGGCACAGCCCGAACAGGCCGAGCGCGGCCACGAAGGCGGCGGGTACCAGCTGCCGCACCGAACCGGCCTGTCCGTGCTTGCGCACCACGAAGGGGCGCCAGTAGCCGTACTGCCGCTGCTGGGCGAACAAATGGCGCAGCGAATTGCGCGGGTGGTAGAGCGAATGGATCAGCGGGCTCTGCCAGATGCGCCCGCCCGCCAGGCGCAGGCGCAGGTTGTGCTCGTCGTCCTGGTTGCGCACCAGGGCCTCGTCGAAGCCGCCGATGCGCTCGAACACGGCGCGCGGCCAGCAGCCCAGGTAGACCGTGTCCACCTCGCCGTCAAACCCGGTGTCGCGCGAGCGTGCGCCACCCACCACCCAGCGGCACTGGAAGGCGGCGGCCACGGCTTGGCCCATGGGCCCCGTGCCCTCGGCCACCCAGGGGCCGCCCACGTTGTCGGCGCCGGTGCGTTGCAAGGTCTCGATGCAGCGCGCCACATAGTCGGGTGCGAAGCGGGTGTGGATGTCCAGCCGCACGATGACTTCGCCCCGTGCGCGTGCAATGCAGGCGTTGAGCCCGGTGGAGACGATGCGCCCGGGGTTGTCCACCCACTGCAGCCTGTCATCCTGCGCGCTGCGCGCAACCAGCAACTCGCGCGTGCCGTCGTCGCTGCAGCCATCGGCCACCAGCACTTCCATCTGCCAGCTGGGCGGCAGCACCTGTGCCAGCGCGCTGTCGCAGAAGGCCGCGATGTGGGCCGCCTCGTTGCGGCAGGGCGCGATCACGCTGACCCATGCCGGGGTGTCCTGGGGCCGGCTCATGGCGTGCCCATCCGTTCTCGGTAAAGTCGGTCCATCGTATCCATCTGTACGGCACGGTCGCCGTCGCGCGCAATGCGCTGCGTGTTCTCCTGGCCGTGGCGTTGTGCCCGTCCATCGTCGGCAACCAGCGCCTCCAGGCAGCGGGCCAGGGCGGCCGCATCGCGCGGTGGCACCAGCAGGCCGGCATCGAGCCAGGCGCGGTTGGCGTCCAGGTCGCTGGCCACCACGGCCAGGCCGCAGGCCATGCTTTCGAGCACCGAGACCGAGGTCGCATCGCTCGTGGGCACCGAGACGGAGATCTTGCACTGCGCCAGCACCCGCGCCATGCCCGCATCATCCAGCCGGCCGTGAAAGACCACCTGCTGCTCCAGCCCCCTGGCGCTCACCAGCGCGCGCAGCGCGGCTTCCATCGATCCGCCGCCCAGCAGGTGCAGTTGCACCCCCGCTTCGGGATGGCGCGCCACCAGGGCGGCCACCGCCTCGACGATGGTGTCGATGTTGTAGTTGGGTTCCCAGGAGCGCAGGCTCACGAGCTGCAGCCCGGTCTTGCCGGCCCAGGGCACCGGCGCAAAGCGCGCAAGGTCCACGCCCCAGTGGATCTCCTGCACGGGGCAGGCCAGGCCGTAGGCCTGGGCCGCGTCGATCAGGCTCTGCGAGTCACCCGTGATCAGGTCGGCCCGGCGCAGGCTCCAGCCCGTGAGCCAGCGCATCAGCGCGCTCTTGTGCGGCGTCACCAGCAGGTCGCTGCCCCAGGCCGTCATCACCAGCGGGTGGCGGCCACAGCGGGCCGCCAGGTAGCCGTAGGAGGTGATGTAGTGCGCGTGCACGATGTCGGGCGCCAGCGCCTGCACGTAGCGGCGTGCCTGCCCCACGCGCAGCAGCCAGTCGGTCGAGCGGCGCACGGGCGCCAGCACCTTCTGCTCCACCCCCTCGATAGGCTCCGGGCGGGCCGTGACCAGCGACACCCGGTAGCCGCGCGCGCGCATCTCCGCCGCCCAGCGCCGGATGTGCGGGCTGTTGGCATCGCCCAGCAGGCACAGGTGCTTCTGTGCCTCAGCCATGGGGTTGCTCCGGCCCGGCGGTGGGCAGTTCTCCCGCCCAGGCCTGGTAATGCTGTGCCCATTCGGGGTACTGCGCCAGGAGGGCCGCATCGGCCGTGCGCACGTCGCCCACCTGGCGTGCCGGCGCGCCGGCCATCACGGCAAATGCCGGTACTTCGCCGCGCACCTGCGAGTAGGCGCAGATCAGCGCCCCGCGGCCGATGCGCGTGCCGGCCTCGACCAGGCTGTGCGGCCCGACGAAGGTGTAGGCGCCGATGTGCACGGAAGCCTTCACGTAGCCGGGCACTTCACCGCCCGCATGGGTCGCATAGCCGCGCCCGAGCAGCCGGATGGAGCGGTGCGAGCTGTGGGTGACGATGCTCACGAAGTTGGTGATCTGCACACCCTCGTCGATCGTAAGACCCGCGGTGGCGTCGAGAAAGTTGAACTGGCCGATGAACACGTGGTCCGCGAGCGTGAGGCCCGGCTCCCCCTCGATGCAGGTGCTGGGCGCGATGCGCGTGTGCGCCAGCAGCACGCCGCCCGGCGTGCGCTCGCCGAACACCATGCGGTACATCAGCGCCTGCCAGATCCGGCGCCGTGCGCGGTTAAGCCAGGCTTTCATCGGGGATGTTTTTCCAGTGGGCAAGGGTGAGGAAGTAGTAGGCGAAGTAGGGCAGCATGGAGGCCGACAGGCCCCAGGCCGCACCTTCCAGGCCGCCCAGGGCCAGGCCGGCCAGCAGCCCGGCAAAGAAGGCCAATTGTCCCACCAGTGCCAGGCGCAGCGCCCAGGCCTGCGCGCGCCAGGCCAGTGTGGTCACCGACAGCGGCGAGGCGATGAAGTGCAGGGCGATGTAGGGCGCGATCGCGCGCACCAGCGGGCCCGCCTCGCTCCACTGCGCGCCGAACGCGGTGGTGAACAGCCAGGGTCCCCAGAGCATCAGCACGGCTGCCATCGGCAGGGCGATGGTGGCCAGCGCCAACATGCTCTTGCGCACCAGGGCACGGGCCTCGCCCGCCGTGCGGGCCCGCAGCAATTGCGGGTACAGCGCCTGCGAGAGCGCGCCGCCGAGCAAGGTGGCCGGTGCCTTGAGGTAGCGCAGCGACAGCGCCCACAGGCCCGCTGCCGCACCACCCGCCCAGGCCGCCACGGCGATCAGTGTCAGCGTGTCCTGCAGCGCACCCATGAAGGCATGCGGCGTGTTGAGCAGCGGAAAGTCGCGGTGGCGCGCCGCCATGGCGCGCAGCGATGCCCGCGGTGCACGCCACAGCACGGCCCAGCCCCCGGCAGGAGCCGGCCTGGCCAGGGTAACTGCAGCCACCAGCCCTGCGGCCACGGCACCGGCCAGCAGACCTGCCGTGCCCACCTTGAGCAGGCCCAGCGCCAGCTGCAGCAAGGCGCCGCCGCCATGCTGCACCAGGCGCGCGATGGACAGCAGGCCAAAGCGCTGCGAGCGCGTGGCCCACAGCGTGAGCCACTGCGTGGCCGCGATGGACAGCACGGCCAGGGGCAGGGCCCAGGCCAGCGGCATGCCCTGCCGCACGGCGATGACCCCGCCGGCCACCAGCGTGCCGGCCGTGGCCAGCAGCAGCAGGCGCGCGCACAGCGCCATCAGCTCGGCCGCACCCGGTTCGGTCTTTTCCAGCGGCAGCGCGAACTCGTAGCGCGCGCAGCCGACCACCGCCACATTGGTCGCCAGGGCCCACAGCAACGCGAACTGACCGAATTCGGCGGGGGTGTACAGGCGCGTGATGGCCGGCCCCAGCAGCAGCGGCAGCGCATGGGCCACCACACTGCCGGTCAGCAAGGTCGCCGTGGCACGCAGCAGGGTGGAACTCACTTCAGTGATCCATGGCGCTGCGCGCCACCTGCAGCCCACGAAGCCGGCACGCACAAGGCCACTGCTCCCGTTCAAGGGCCGCCCCGCCACACCGGGGGCGTCCCCCTTCCGGATTGCGAAGCATACTGAGAGAGGGGGACGGCGCGAAGCGACTCAGGGGGTGCTTCATGTCAGGCCTGTAGTGGCTCCTGGTGGAAGCCGGGCACCAGTTCGTGCAGCAGGGCCATCATGGTCGCGCCATCGCCCTGGTGGATGGCTTCCTCCAGGGCCTGCAGGCGGCCCTGCAATGCGTCCCAGGCGAGGTGTTCCTCGTGCGCACGCAGAATGCGCGGGTGCGGCGTGGGCTGTGCGCCATCGCCGATCAGCAGTTCCTCGTAGAGCTTTTCCCCGGGGCGCAGGCCGGTGAAGACGATCTCGATGTCGCCCTCGGGGTGCTCCGGGGCGCGCACGCTCAGGCCCGACAGCGCGACCATGCGCTGCGCCAGGTCCAGGATGCGGATGGGCTCGCCCATGTCGAGCACGAAGACCTCGCCGCCCTGGGCCATGGCACCGGCCTGCAGCACCAGCTGCGCGGCTTCAGGGATGGTCATGAAATAGCGGGTCACGTCCGGGTGCGTCACCGTGACCGGGCCGGCCGCCGCGATCTGGCTGCGGAACAGCGGGATCACGCTGCCACTGGAACCCAGCACGTTGCCAAAGCGCACCATGGAGAAATGGCGGCGCGCAGCACCGCCCTCGGTCGGGGGATGGTTGCCGGTGCAGGACGCCACCGCTTGCAGCACCAGCTCGGCCACGCGCTTGCTGGCCCCCATCACATTGGTGGGGCGAACGGCCTTGTCGGTGGAGACCAGCACGAAATTTTCCACCCCGCTGGCCATGGCCGCACGCACCATGTGCAGTGTGCCGAAGACATTGTTGCGGATGCCTTCGCCCGCGTTGGCTTCCACCATGGGCACATGCTTGTAGGCGGCGGCATGGTAGATGGTGCGCGGGCGGTGCGCCTGGCACAGGTCGAGCATGTGCTGCGCGTGGCTCACGCTGGCCAGCAGCGGCACCAGCTCGCAGGCCATGGCTTCCTGCTGCACGATGGACTGCAGTTCCTGGTGGATGCTGTAGAGCGCGAACTCGCTGTGGTCCAGCAACAGCAGGCGTGCCGCGCCCTGGCGCGCGATCTGGCGGCACAGCTCGCTGCCGATGCTGCCGCCCGCGCCCGTGACCATCACCACCTGGCCACGGATATGGCGGCCCAGCAGTGCGGGGTCGGGGGCCACCGGGTCGCGGCCCAGCAGGTCCTCGAGCTCCAGGTCCTGGAAGTCGGTCACCGTCACGCGCCCGCTGGCCAGGTCCGTGAGGCCCGGGATGGTGCGTATGCGCACGGGCAGCTCGCGCAGGTTCTCGATGATCTGGTGGCGGCGCTGGCGTGGCACGCTGGGCAGCGCCAGCAGCACATCGGTGATGCCAAAGCGCTTGACCACCTCGGCCAGGGCGATGGGTGCATACACGCGCACGCCATTGATGCTGCGGCCCACCTTGGCGTGGTCGTCGTCGGCAAAGGCCTCGAGCACGTAATTGCGCGCGCTCACCAGGCCGGCGGCTGTCTGGGCGCCGGCCGAGCCGGCCCCATAGATCAGCAGGCGGTGCGGCGCCCGGGTGTTCTGCCCGGCCAGCCACAGCCAGCCCAGCGAACGGCTGGCGCCCACCAGCAGCAGAAAGATCACCGGCTGCAGGATGCCCACGCTGCGCGGAATGCCGGTCCACTGCCCGACCAGCAAAATGGCGAACAGCAGCGCACCGTAGATGGCCACGGCCTTGCCCGTGGTGATGAGCGCCGCGATGCCGGTGTAGCGGAAGATGGCCCGGTACAGTCCCAGGTTCACGAAGATGGGAAAGGCCAGCGCAGGCGCCAGCACATAGGCCAGCCACTGCATGCCCTCGTTGGGCCAGTGCAGGGTATCGAGGCGCAGCGTGAAGGCCAGCCACATGGCGAACAGGCCCATGGCGATGTCCAGCGCCACCACCACCAGCCGCTTGACCGGGCGGGGCCACTCCAGAACATTGCTCAGCACGTGCCTGCCGCCTGGCTGCTAGCCCTGCGGGTCGTCATTGCGCGATGCCCGTGCGCTCCAGCACGTCGCCCACGAGTTCCAGCCGCACGAGGGGGTTGTCGAGCTCCATCAGCCGCTGCTTGAGCTCCAGCGGCACGGGCAGCAACTCGCACCAGCGGTTGGCCACCCAGCCGCAGTCGTCGAGCTGGGCAGCGGTGGGCACCAGGGCCGCGGGGCTGTCCGGATCGCGCTGCTGCAGGGTGTTGAGCACCTGCGCCAGGGCCTGCGACGCCTTGCGCAGGTCATCGGGCACGGGCACGGCCAGATCGGGGTCGAGGTGCGTCACATCGGCGATCCACAGCCCATGGACCAGGTGGCTGCGTTGCACGATGCGAAAACGCTGGCTGCCGCGGCACTGCAGGGTGATGAGCCCGGCCTGCGGCGTCTCCAGCTGCTCGATGACGGCAAGGGTGCCGATTTCGCTGAACTGCTCCTCGGGCGCGCCCGCCTGGCGCACCTCATGGCCCTGCGTGAGCGACACCACGCCGAAGGGGGCGCCCATCTGGTGGCATTTGCGCACCATGTCCAGGTAACGTACCTCGAACACGCGCAGCGCCAGCAGTCCCTCGGGAAAGAGCACGGAGCCCAGGGGAAAAAGGGGCAGGGATGACAGGGAAAGGGGTTGTGTCATAAAGCAAGTTCTTCGCCCGCTATCATCCCATGGCGCGGGCTGCTTTCGCACCGCCCGCTTTCCTTTTTGCCCCTCCCCCATGTTCTTCCAGATCGCTTCGTTCCTGCTTGATGTCGTCGGTGGCCTGCTCACGGGCGCCTGTCTGCTGCGCCTGTACATGCAGTGGCAGCGCGTGCCGTTCGGCAACCCCATCGGCGGGCTGGTCTTTGCGCTCACGGACTGGGTCATCCTGCCCTTGCGCAAGCTGGTCCCGCCCGTGGGCAGGTGGGACCTTTCCAGCCTGGTGGCGGCAATCCTGTTCCAGGTGCTGCAGTACGTGCTGCTGCTGGTGCTCATCGGCCAGACTGCCGCCTGGGCCTGGTTGCCCTGGCTGGTGCTGTTCGGCCTGGCCAAGGTGGCCGTGTCGGGGCTCATGGGCCTGCTCATCGTGCATGCCGTGATGTCCTGGATCGCTGCCCGCTCCCCGCTGTCCGATGTGGTGTGGCGCCTGTGCGCGCCCGTGTTGCGGCCGTTCCAGAAGGTGATCCCCTTGCTGGGCGGGGTGGATCTGTCCCCCCTGGTGGTGCTGGTGCTGCTGCAGGTGCTGATGATCGTCTTGGGCCACCTGCAGGCCGGTGTCATGCGCTGAAGCCCCGGGCCCCAAGCAAAAGCGCCTGTCGGAGACAGGCGCTTTTTTGATGGGCCAGCGTTCGTTCAGAGCACGGCGTCGGCTGGCAGGCGCTGCAGCATGGCCAGGCTGCTGGCCACGGTGTTACGCAGTTCGCGGCGATCGCAGATGAAGTCCACGGCACCCTTGGTCTGCAGGAATTCGGCGCGCTGGAAGCCCTCGGGCAGGGTCACGCGCACCGTGGATTCGATCACGCGCGGGCCGGCAAAGCCGATCAGTGCCTTGGGCTCGGCGATCACGATGTCGCCCACGAAAGCGAAGCCGGCGCTCACACCGCCCATGGTCGGGTCGGTCAACACGCTGATATAGGGCAGGCCTTTCTTGGCCAGGCGGGTCAGCGCGGCATTGGTCTTGGCCATCTGCATCAGCGACAGCAGGCCTTCCTGCATGCGCGCGCCGCCGGTGGCGGTAAAGCAGATGAACGGCACCTTCTGCTCGATCGCGGTCTCCACGCCGCGCACGAAGCGCTCGCCGACCACGGAGCCCATGGAGCCGCCCATGAAGTCGAATTCGAAGCAGGCCACCACCACGTTGATGCTCTTGACCGCACCGCCCATGACGATGAGGGCATCGGTCTCACCGGTGTTCTCCAGCGCTTCCTTGAGGCGTTCGGGGTACTTGCGGCTGTCCTTGAACTTCAGCGCATCCACGGGCAGCACTTCCTGGCCGATCTCGTAGCGGCCCTCGGGGTCCAGGAAGGCGTCCAGGCGGGCCCGCGCACCGATGCGGTGGTGGTGGCTGCAGTGCGGGCAGACGTTCTGGTTGTGCTCCAGGTCGGACTTGTAGAGCACCGTTTCGCAGCTCGGGCACTTGATCCACAAGCCTTCGGGCACCTGGCGGCGCTCGGTCGGGTCGGTTTGCTGGATTTTGGCGGGCAGGAGTTTTTCGAGCCAGGACATGGTGTTTTCCTCGTCAATGACAAGGGTTCAGCGCATTTCGCCGGTTTTCCGGGCCTGGGGCCAGGAGGCGATGGACAAAACCCTGTGTGAAACCGTAATGGGCGCCCCCCGGGTGGGTGGGCGCCAAGGGGCACATTATGCGTCGAGTGCCTTGCGGATCCCGCGCAGGAAGTCCACGGTGATCGCCACGACCTTCTCGTGCGGCTGGTCCTCAATTAGCTGGATGATGCGCGTGCCGATCACCACGGCGTCGGCCACCTTGCCGATCGCCTGGGCGGTGGCGGCGTCGCGGATACCGAAGCCCACGCCCACGGGGATCTGCACATGCTGGCGGATGCGCGGCAGCATCTGCTCCACGGCAGCCGTGTCCAGCGCTCCCGATCCAGTCACGCCCTTGAGCGACACGTAGTACACATAGCCGCTGGCCACGCGTGCCACCTGGGCCATGCGCTCGTCCGTGCTGGTGGGGGCCAGAAGGAAGATCAGGTCCATGCCGTGCGCGCGCAGGCTGGCGGCAAAGGCCTCGCATTCCTCGGGCGGGTAGTCCACCACGAGCACGCCGTCCACGCCGGCTGCGGCCGCATCGCGCACGAAGGCGCCCGCGCCGTGCACCTGGTCATAGCGCTCCACGGGGTTGGCATAGCCCATGAGCACCACCGGGGTGGTGGTGTTGCGCTTTCTGAAATCGCGCACGTGGTCGAGCACCTGGGCCATGCCGATACCCAGGGCCAGGGCCTTTTCGCCCGCCTTCTGGATCACCGGGCCGTCGGCCATGGGGTCGGAAAAGGGCACGCCCAGCTCGATCACGTCGGCACCCGCCTCCACCATGCCGTGCATGAGGGCGGGGGTGATGTCGGCGAACGGGAAACCGGCGGTGACGTAGGGCACCAGGGCCTTGCGGCCCTGCGCCTTCAATTGGTCGAAAGTGGTGCTGATACGGTTCATGGCTTGGCCTCTGCGCCTTTCACGGTCAGTCCGCGCATGGAGGGGCGGTCGTAGAAATCCTCGCCCGACAGGTCGGCCACGGTGCCGATGTCCTTGTCGCCGCGGCCCGACAGATTGACCAGGATGGACTGGTCCGGGCGCATGGTCTTGGCGAGCTTCATGGCATAGGCCACGGCGTGGCTCGATTCGAGCGCCGGGATGATGCCCTCGGCGCGGCACAGGTGGTGGAAGGCCGCGAGGGCCTCCTGGTCGGTGATGCCGACGTATTCGGCACGGCCGATCTCCTGCAGCCAGGCGTGCTCGGGGCCCACGCCCGGGTAGTCCAGGCCCGCGCTGATGCTGTGCGTCTCGGTGATCTGGCCGTTGGCGTCCTGCAGGATGAAGGTGCGGTTGCCGTGCAGCACGCCCGAGCTGCCGCGCTGCAGCGACGCCGAGTGCTTGCCGCTATCGAGGCCCTCGCCGGCCGCTTCCACGCCGATCAGGCGCGTCTTCTCGAACGGGATGTAGGGGTAAAAGATGCCCATGGCATTGCTGCCGCCGCCCACGCAGGCCACCACGGCATCGGGCTGCTGGCCCTGCACCTTGTTCTCGGCCAGCATCGGGGGCATCTGCTCCACGCATTCGGTGCCGATCACGCTCTGGAAGTCGCGCACCATCATCGGGTAGGGGTGCGGACCCGCCACCGTGCCAATGATGTAGAAGGTGTTGTCCACATTGGCCACCCAGTCGCGCATGGCTTCGTTGAGCGCATCCTTCAAGGTCTTGCTGCCCGACTCGACGGGCACCACGGTGGCACCCAGCAGCTTCATGCGGTAGACGTTGGGGCTCTGGCGCTTGACATCCTCGGAGCCCATGTAGACCACGCATTCGAGGCCGTAGCGCGCGCAGATGGTGGCCGTGGCCACGCCGTGCTGGCCGGCGCCGGTCTCGGCGATGATGCGCGGCTTGCCCATGCGCCGCGCCAGCATGGCCTGGCCGATCACGTTGTTGATCTTGTGGGCGCCGGTGTGGTTGAGGTCCTCGCGCTTGAGGTAGATCTGCGCGCCGCCGAGTTCGCGGCTGGTGCGCGCGGCATGGTAGACGGGCGAGGGCCGGCCCACGAAGTGCTTGAGCTCGTACTCGAATTCGGCGAGGAACTCGGGGTCGTGCTGGTAGCGCGCATAGGCCTCGCGCAGTTCGTTGATGGCGTGGGTCAGCGTTTCGCTGACGAAGCTGCCGCCATAGGAGCCGAAGTGGCCTGAAGGATCAGGTTGCTGATAGGAATTCATGGGGGTTCTTTGCAAGTTGTGCATCGGCCGCACGCACGGCGGCAACGAAGCGTTGGATCTTGTCGGCGTCCTTGGTGCCCCGCAGGGGCTTGCCATCGGGCCCGAGGGCCTCGACGCCGGAACTGACATCAACCGCCAGCGTGGTGCAACGCGGGCGCACTTGCAAAATGCCATCGGTCACGTTTGCAGGCGTGAGTCCACCAGACAAAACGAGGTGAGAGCCGACGCTTGGTGGAAGGAGTGACCAATTGAATGCCTTGCCGCCGCCGCCGTACCCCTCGACATGGGCGTCGAGCAGGATGGCCTGGGCGTTTGAAAAATCGTGTGCGTATTTTACGAGGTCGAATTGTGCCGCATCCGGGCCCAGGGGTATACGGGCCGCGCGCAGGTAAGGCCGCGCACCGTTTCCGGAGGCCGTCTGGCATTGCTCAGGCGTTTCGTCGCCATGGAATTGCACGGTGGCGCCGGCAATCTGTGCGGTGGCGGCCATCACCTCCTCTGCGCTGGCGTTCACGAACAGCAGCACCGGGGTGACGAAGGGCGGCAGGCGCCGTGCCAGTTCGGCAGCGCGCGTTGCCGTGACGGCGCGCGCACTCTGGGCGAACAGCACGAAGCCGATGGCATCGGCGCCCGCCGCCACGGCGGCGTCCACGTCCTGCTCGCGTGTCAGTCCGCAGATCTTGATGCGGGTGCGAGCGGCGGGGTGGGGGGCGGCTTGGGAGGGCGAGGAGGTGCTCATGGGAGCCAATCATACGCAGCCGTGCGCTGGGGCAGGCCCCACGCGGCGTCGTAGACCGGTCCCTGGAAGTACAGCCCGTCGGGCGAGAAGGTGGGCGCTGCGGCATCGCGCGAGCGTGCCTGCAGCACCTGCTCGATCCACCCGGGTGGCTGGTCGCCCCGGCCGATGGCCACCAGGCAGCCCATGAGGTTGCGGATCATGTGGTGCAAAAAGGCATTCGCCTCGAACTCGAAACGCCAGTAGCAGGGGCTCCAGCCGAGCTCGGGATGGGGTTCGCCCAGCCCGCGGCGCGAGATGTCGATGCGCGACAGCGTCTTGACCGGCGACTTGGCCTGGCAGGCCGAAGCGCGGAACGAGGTGAAGTCGTGCTCGCCCAGCAGATGGTCGGCCGCCTGGCGCATGGCCGCATGGTCCAGCGGGTGGTAGACCCAGCCCACGCGCCCGGCATCCACGCTCGGGCGAACAGGCGATTGCAGCAGCACGTAGGCATAGCGGCGCGCCACCGCGCTGCCGCGCGAGTGGAAGTCGTCGGGCACATGGCTGGCCCATTGCACCGCGATGTCGGGGGGCAGGAAGGTATTGGTGCCGCGCACCCAGGACGAGGGCGGGCGGTTCAAGGGGGTGTCGAAATGCACCACCTGCATCAGGCCGTGCACCCCCGCATCCGTGCGGCCGGCGCACAGCGTGCCCACGCGGTGCGTGGCAAAGCGCGCCAGGGCCGCTTCCAGCTTGTCCTGGATGGTGTTGCCGGACAGCTGGCTCTGCCAGCCGCTGTAGGGCTGGCCGTTGTAACTGACACCCAGGGCCACCCTCATGGGCGGGCCTGGGAGAGGGGGCGAAACAGAGGTCCCGGGGTGGGCTGCATCAGCCCAGTTCGACCAGCATGCGCTGGGCGCGGGTCCTGAGGGCGCCGCTCGATTCGGCCACGACCTCCTCGATCAGCGTGCGCGCACCATCGGTGTCGCCGATGGCGTTGAACTCTTCGGCCAGTGCCAGCTTGGTGGCCAGCGGGTCGTCCTGGGCAGCGGCCGATCCGTCGTCTTCCGGCGAGATGGGCACGGCTGCCGTGGGGATTTCCGCTTCGCGCGACGCCGGGGCCGCCATGGGCTTGGAGGGCGCCGTCAGGTCCAGCGACAGTTCACCCAGGTCGAAATCCATGGGGCTGGAGTCCTGGGCGTCGGCCAGTGGCATGGGGCCGGTGGGCGCCATCGTCAGCTCGTCGTTGGGTGCGGCCGCACGGGCTGCCGGTGCGGGGGCCGGTGCGTTCCAGGCGGCATCGGCCGTCAGGTCGGGCAAGTCGAAGTCGTCGTTGGACAGCACGGGCTCCATGCGCTGGGGCTCACGCGGTGTCGGCGCAGCCACAGCGGCGCCGGCTGCTGCGGCCGCC
>NZ_AKJX01000161.1 GCF_000276605.1 Acidovorax sp. CF316
TCTTTGGTGACTTTCTCTTGGCGACGCAAGAGAAAGTTACTGCGCCGCCGGGCGCACATCCCGGCCTCCGCCCTCAATCAAAGCACACCGTTAAAAATTGCCTGAACGCGACATTCAGCCTGCCTGCGGTATGACCAACTGCGCACGCAACCCGCCTTCAGGCCGGTTGTGCAGGCTCAGCCGGCAGCCATCGCGCTCCGCCAGGTCGCGCGCAATGGCCAGGCCCAGCCCGTAACCGGCAGTGCGCGCCGGCAGGTCCCCCGCCATGGCATGGGGAGCAGGCGCCGCATCCTGCGACAGGCGCACCCAGGGCTCCAGGGCCAGCCCCAGCTGCGCCTCGGGAATACCGGGCCCCGAATCGTCGATGTGCAGCACGGCGCCCTCGGGCAGGGCATGCACGGTGAGGGTGGCCCCACCGCCATGGCGCACGGCATTGCCCACCAGGTTGCCGATCACGCGGCGCAGCGCGGCGGTGCGCGCCCGCACCCGCACGGGGGTGGCGCTGGCAGGGGCCCGCAGCTCCACGGGATGGCCCTGGTCGGCCAGGTCGTCCACCAGGGCCTGCAGCATGGCCACCAGGTCGATGGAGCGGGCTTCGCTGCCCTCGTGCTGCTCGCGCAGCACGGCCAGGGTGTCGCCGATCATCTCGTCCATCTCACGGATGTCGTTGATGGCGGCCTGCTGGGCCGGGCCCTCGGGCCACTGGGCCACGCGCATGCGCAGCCGGGTCAGGGGCGTGCGCAGGTCGTGCGACACGGCGGCCATGTGCAGGCCGCGTGCGTCGAACTGCTCCTTGAGCCGCTGCGACATCTGGTTGAACACCTGGGCGGCATTGCGCACCTCCACGGTACCCAGCGTTTCGTCGAGCACGGGCGGCTTGCCGCCCTTGTCGATGTTCTGCGAGAGGGCGCTGGCAGCGTGGGACAGGCGCAGCATGGGGCGCGACAGCCAGCGCGCACCGAGGAAGGCCGCCAAGCCGATCAGCACGAAGCGGATGCCATAGTCCATCCACAGGGAATTGAGGGGCATGGGCCCGCTCATGCGCGGCGGATTGCCGGCGGTGAAGGGGTTGGGTGGGCGGGCGTCGCTGCCCGCTGCCGTGCCGCCGGGCGGCTGCAGGGGCGGCGGTGGCATGCGTTCGCCGCCCATGGGCGGTGGCCCGGGCCAGGGATTGGCGCCGGGCCCACCGGGCCTGGGTGGGCCGCCAGGCACGCCCGCACCGGTGAGGGGGTTGCCGGGCGGCAGCGAGGCCAGCGGCGGCAGGCGCGAGAGCGTGGTGGAGAGGTCCTGCTGGTGGCGCAGCTTGGTGACCGTGAGGTAGGCCACCAGGTGGCTGCCTGCCAGCGCCACCCACATCAGGATGAACAGGCGCAGGAACAGCGTGTCCAGGCGGCGCCAGTTCCAGCGCTTGCCCGAGGCCACGGGTTGGTTCACCGCTGCACCTCGACGTCGAACAGGTAGCCCTCGCCGCGCATGGTGCGGATCAGCGGGCGCTCGCGCTGGCCTTCGCCGAGCTTGCCGCGCAGACGCGAGACAGCCAGGTCGATGCTGCGGTCGCTCACCACCACACCGGGCGCGCGCGAGAGGTCGAGCAGCCGGTCGCGGCTGAGCACCTTGCCGGCATGGGCCGTGAAGGCCTCCAGCAGCCGGAACTCGGCGCTCGACAGGGCCACCATGGTGCCGTCGGGCGAGACCAGCTCGCGCCGCAGGCGGTCGAAGGTCCAGCCCTCGAAGCGCACCTGGGGCGCATCGGCCTGGGGCGGGGCGGCCGCACCGCGCCGCAGCACGGCCTTGATGCGGGCCACCAGTTCGCGTGGCTCGAAGGGCTTGGCCAGGTAGTCATCGGCCCCGAGTTCCAGGCCGAGCACGCGCGACATCGGGTCGCCCTGGGCGGTGAGCACGATGACCGGCAACTGCCCGTGGTCGCGGCGCACCCACTGGCACAGGGTCAGGCCGTCCTCGTCGGGCAGCATCAGGTCCAGCAGCACCACATCGAAGCCCTGGCGCGCCAGCGCGGCACGCATGCCCCGGCCGTCGCCCACGGCCTCGGTCGTGAAGCCGAAGGTGCCCAGGTAGTCGAGCAGCAGGGTGCGGATGGCGGGATCGTCATCCACCAGCAGGCAGCGGGTCATACGGAGATCTTGTCGCAGTGGCGGTGGGCTGAAGTTAGCACAGCCCGCCTGGCTCAGGGTGCTGCGGAGGGTGCGGCCACACCCAGCAGCGCATGCAGGCGCGGGCTGGTGGTCGTGTACTGCAGCGCCACCTTGTCGCCCGTGAGGGCCTCGGCCGCCGCGAAGGCGGCCAGCGTGGCTTCGTGGAAGCCGCACAGGATGAGCTTGCGCTTGCCCGGGTAGGTGTTGATGTCGCCCACGGCATGGATGCCGGGCACGCTGGTGCGGAACGTCGCCGTGTCCACCACCAGCTGCTTGCGCTCGATGGCGATGCCCCAGTCGGCGATGGGCCCCAGGCGCGGGGAGATGCCCAGCGCGGCAATCAGGCAGTCAAGCGGCTCGCTCGCCGTCTGGCCTTCGGTGTCCACCACCTGCAGCGCTGCCAGGCGACCACCCTCGGCGACCAGGCCGGTGATCTGGCCCACGATGACCTCCACGCGGCCCGCGTCGCGCAGTGCCTGCAGTTGCTGCAGCTGCTCGGGCGGGGCCTGGAAGGCATCGCGGCGGTACAGCAGGCGGATGCGGGCCGGGGCCTCGGCTTCGGGCAGGGCCGACAGGGCGATGGCATGGGCCACCGCGGCGTCATCGCCGCCATGCACCACCACGCGCTGGCCGGCCACCGGGGTGCCGGCGGGCAGGTGCTGGTAGTGCACCTGGGTGCCCACCCAGGGCTCGATGCCGTCGACCTTGAGCGTGCGCGGCACGAAGGCGCCCACGCCGGCCGCGATGAAGACCGAGCGGGCCAGCAGGGCCTGGCCCTGGCTGGTGGTGACGAGGATGCGGCCATCGTCCTGCAGCGCCACGGAGGCGACCAGGCTGGCCAGGTGCCAGTGCGGCTGGAATGGCGCGATCTGCTGCAGCAACAGGGCGGCCAGCTCGCGCCCGCTGCACACGGGCACGCCCGGGATGTCGTAGATGGGTTTGTCGCCGTACAGCTCCACGCACTGGCCGCCGGCATGGGGCAGGGCGTCGATCACATGGGCGGTGATGCCCTGCAGGCCGAGCTGGAAGACCTGGAACAGGCCCACGGGGCCTGCGCCGATGACCACGGCATCCGTGGCGATGGGAGAGGAGGGTTGCGCGGGCGTGGACACCGGTGAAGGAGCTGCGGTGCCGCTCAGCGGACCAGGTCGTTGACCTTGCCGGGCTTGCCGTTCCACTCGTCGGCGTCGGGCAGGGCGGGCTTGCGCTTGGTGATGCTCTTCCAGCCGTCGGCGAAAGCCAGGTCGGCGTTGATCTTGATGAAGGCGATCTGGTCGGCTGGCAGGTCTTCTTCGGCAAAGATGGCGTTGGCCGGGCACTCGGGGATGCAGACGGCGCAGTCGATGCACTCATCGGGATCGATGACGAGCATGTTCGGGCCTTCGCGGAAGCAGTCCACGGGGCAGACGTCCACACAATCGGTGAACTTGCACTTGATGCAGTTTTCGGAGACGACGTGGGTCATGACGAGAGTTGTGTGGGTCAGTGAAAACCCTCTATTTTAGGAGCTTTCACTGGCCTTGGGTTGCGGGGCCCCTGGGTCTGAGAAGGTGACGCAGGGGTTTTGGGCACACAAATGGGTGCCCATTGCGAATGAGGATCAGTTGACCAGGACCGCGCCAGCCGTTTTGTGGCTCGCGGTGTCCACCAGGATCAGCGAACCGAGCACCCGTGCCTGGGCGAAGGAGGCCGCGGGCAGGGGCTCCTGCAGCAGCAGTTCCACATGGCCGATGGCGTTGGGGTCGAGCTGCGTGGCATCGTCCTCGGCCAGGGTGTTGATGTCCAGGCGGTGCACCACGCGCTTGACCTTGGCCTTGACCCAGCGGTGGCCGTGCAGCGCCCAGTACACGCGGCCGGCGACCAGGGGCTCGTCGTCCATCCAGGCCACGGTGGTCAGCAGCTCGCGGCTGGCAGGCCAGGCGGGCACGGCGGCGGGCGTGTCGAAATCATCGTCGGCCGGGGCCGCGGCTGCGGCAGGCGCGGCCAGGATCCAGTCGCCGCGCGACACGTCCACCTCGCGGTCGAGGATGATGCCGGCGCTCTGGCCCGCATCCACGCCCACGGGGCGGCGTGCATGGTCGAGCACCTGGGCCACGGTGGCGCTCTGGCCGCTCGGGAAGATCTGCACGGCCGTGCCGGGCGCCACGTTGCCGGCGGCCACGCGGCCCCAGAACACGCGGCGGCCCTGCGAGGTGTCGGACGAGGAGGAGAACTTCTCCACCCATTGGACCGGGAAGGCCAGCGGCAGGCCCGTATCGGCCGGTGTGTTGGGCAACTGCTCGAGCACTTCGAGCAGCGTGGGGCCGTTGTAGCCGCACCAGCCTGCATGGGCGTCGACCACGTTCCAGCCCTTCAGGGCCGAGACCGGCACCGTGGCGCGCACGGCAATGCCGGCATCCGCGGCAAACTTCGCCAGGGCGGCGCTGATGTGCGCAAAGGCCTGCTCGGGGTTGGCCACGGCATCGAGCTTGTTCACGGCGAACACCAGCGAGTGCACGCGCAGCAGGTGCGCCAGCAGCGAGTGGCGGCGGGTCTGCGGCAGCAGCGCGAGGGCCGGGTTCTGCCAGTCGAGCTTGGTTGCATCGACCAGCACCACGGCGGCGTCGGCGCTGCTCGCGGCGGTGACCATGTTGCGCGTGTACTGCTCATGGCCGGGCGCGTCGCCGATGATGAACTTGCGCGCTTCGGTGGCAAAGTAGCGGTAGGCCACGTCGATGGTGATGCCCTGCTCGCGCTCGGCCGAGAGGCCGTCGGTCAGCAGGGCCAGGTCGGTCTCGCCCTGGCGCTGCACGCCGGCCAAGTGGTCCTGCAGCACGGCCTTGCTGTCCACCAGCAGGCGGCCGATCAGTGTGCTCTTGCCGTCGTCGACGCTGCCGCAGGTGATGAACTTCAGGGCCGAGGCGTGGTGGCTGCCCGCGGCGCTGGCGGCCGGTGCGGTGGCTTGGTGTGCGGTGGTCATCAGAAATACCCGTCCTTCTTGCGCTTTTCCATCGAGGCATCGCTCGTCTTGTCGTCCATGCGGGTCGCGCCGCGCTCGCTCACGTCGGCCGCCAGGGTCTCGATGACGATCTCGCCCGGGGTGGCCGCCGTGCTTTCCACCGGTGCCGTGCAGGTGATGTCGCCCACGGTGCGAAAGCGCACGTCGCGCGTCTGCACCGTCTCGCCTTCGCGTGGCGGCGTGAGCTCGGTCACGGGCATCAGCAGGCCCTTGCGGTCCACCACTTCGCGCTTGTGCGTGTAATAGATGCTGGGCAGGCTGATCTGCTCGCGGTCGATGTACTGCCACACATCGAGTTCGGTCCAGTTGCTGATCGGGAACACGCGAAAGTGCTCGCCGGGCTGCAGCCGGGTGTTGAACAGCGTCCACAGCTCGGGGCGCTGGGCCTTGGGCTGCCATTGGCCGAAGCTGTCGCGGTGCGAGAAGATGCGCTCCTTGGCGCGGGCCTTCTCTTCGTCGCGGCGCGCGCCGCCGATCAGGGCATCGAAGCGGAACTCCTCGATGGCTTCGAGCAGCGTGACCGACTGGTGCACGTTGCGGCTCTCGCCCGGGTGGGCCAGGCGCACCGTGCCGCGCGCCATGGAATCTTCCACATTGCGCACGATGAGCTCGGCGCCCAGCTCCTTGGCGCGGGAGTCACGGAAATCCGTGACCTCGGGGAAGTTGTGGCCCGTGTCGATCATGAGCAGCGGGTAGGGGATGCGGCCCGCGCCGAAGGCCTTCTCCGCGCACTTGAGCATCACCAGCGAGTCCTTGCCGCCCGAGAACAGCAGGGTGGGGCGCTCGAAGGCGGCGGCGACCTCGCGCAGGATGAAGATGGTTTCCTCTTCCAGGGCGTCGAGGTGCGAATTGTTCAGGTGGTGGCTCATGTTCTCGTTCTGCAGCAGCGCGGCATCGGTGCGGGCGTTCATGGTCGGGGTCTGCGATAGAGTCAATGCGCGATGTGCAGGCCGCACTCGCGGTTCTCTTCGCCCTTGGTGGGGTCCACGTAGTCGAAGTTGTTGGGCAGGCCGTGCTTCTGGCAGTACTCGTACAGCTCCTTGGACGACCAGTGCAGCAGCGGCGCGATCTTGATCAGCCCGTCGGGGTTGATGCTCACCGGGTCCATCTGGGCGCGCACGGCGGTGTCGGTGGCGCGCAGCGCGGTGAACCAGACCTTGGGCGCGGTCTCGCGCAGGGCGCGGGCAAAGGGCTCGAGCTTCACTTCCTCGGTGAAGGCCGCATGGCGTGGGTCGTCCAGCCCGGGCGTCGCGCCTTCCACCGCCTCGCGGTGGGCGCGCGAGCGGCGCGGCAGGTAGATCCTGAGGTTCAGGCCGAGCTGTTTCGTCACTTCGTCCGCAAAGCGGTAGGTGGCTTCGGTGTTGTAGCCGTTGTCCATCCAGACCACGGGCACATCGGGCTGCACGCGGCTGACCATGTGCAGGATCACGGCCTCGAAGGGGCGGAAGTTGGTGGTGACGATGGGGCTTTGGCCCAGGCCCAGGGCCCAGGCGACGAGGCCCTCGGCGTTGCGGCCGAGTTCGGCATTGATGGATGCGAGATCGAATTGGCTCATGGTGTCAGGCGGTGGCGGCCTTGTCGGCAAAGATCGGCTGGTGGTGGACCGCGTCGCCCTGGTAGTAGCCAGGGAACATCTCGAACTGGCGCTGGGCATCGGCAGCGTCCACGCCTTCGCGCAGTACGGCCGAGGAAAAGCCCGTGCGCTGCATCTGCACCAGCTGGTCGATCAGCACGTCGCCCGTGGCGCGGATGTCGCCCGCAAAGCCGCGGCGGCGGCGCAGCAGGAAGGCCTGGCTGAAGGCGCGGCCATCGGTGAAGCTGGGGAAATGCAGGTCCACGCGTTCCACGCCGTCGAGGCTGAGCTTGAGCGCGTCGGCATCGTTGGCCAGCGCCACGGTGCGGGTGTCGCCTTCGGCAGGGGCCTGGTGGTCTTGGGATGCAAGTATCTTCATGGGGTGTCCATCTCTTTTCTGGGCCGGGCTCAGGCTGCAGCCACGGCCTCGTCCTTGTGGCGTGCCGTCTTGGCGGCTTCCTTGAACGGGTCCAGGCCGGCGCGGCGCACGGTGGACTGGAAGGTTTCGCCGCTTTCGCGCAGGTCGCGGTAGGTGCCGAGCACGGCTTCGATCACGTCGGGCACTTCGGCCGCCGAGAACGAGGGGCCGATGACCTTGCCGGCCACGGCCGGGCCGGACAGGTCGGAACCATCGGAGCCGCCCAGCGTGACCTGGTACCACTCCTTGCCGTCCTTGTCCACGCCCAGGATGCCGATGTGGCCGCTGTGGTGGTGGCCGCAGCTGTTGATGCAGCCGCTGATGTGCAGGTCGATCTCGCCGATGTCGTCGAGCTCGTCGAGGTCCTGGTAGCGCTGCGTGATGGCCTCGGCGATCGGCAGCGAGCGCGCATTGGCCAGCGAGCAGAAATCACCGCCGGGGCAGGCGATCATGTCGGTGAGCAACTGCACGTTGGCGCTGGCCAGGCCCAGGGCCTTGGCCTCTTGCCACAGCTCGAACAGGCGGCTGGCATGCACCCAGGGCAGCAGCACGTTCTGGTCGTGCGTCACGCGGGCTTCGCCGGCGGAGTACTTGTCCACCAGGTCGGCCAGGGCCACGAGCTGTTCGCTGGTGGCGTCGCCCGGCGACTGGCCGGGGCGCTTGAAGGACAGCGTGACAGCGCGCAGCTGTGCATTCTTGTGGGCGTGCACGTTGCGCTTGAGCCAGCGGCCGAAGGCCACGTGTTCGGTGGACTGCGCCTGGAGTGCGGCCTCCAGCGCGGCGGGGTCGGCATCGGCGATGTCGGCCAGCACGGGCGGCACGAAGCAGGCGGCCACACGGTCGAATTCGGCCTGGGGCACGGTGTGCGGGCCACCGTCGATCTCCATGATCTGGCGGTACTCTTCTTCCACGTCGTCGATGTACTGCTGGCCTTCGGACTTGACCAGGATCTTGATGCGCGCCTTGTACTTGTTGTCGCGGCGGCCGTGCTCGTTGTACACGCGCACGATGGCCTCGATGTAGTTCATGATCTGGTTCCAGGGCAGGAACTCGCGGATCACGGTGCCGATCACCGGGGTGCGGCCCATGCCGCCGCCCACGAAGACCTTGAAGCCGATCTCGCCGGCTTCATTCTTGGCCATGTGCAGGCCCACGTCGTGCCAGCCCGTGGCAGCGCGGTCATCGGCGGCGCCGCTGATGGCGATCTTGAACTTGCGCGGCAAAAAGGCGAACTCGGGGTGCAGCGTGGTCCACTGGCGCAGGATCTCGGCGTAGGGACGCGGGTCGATCAGCTCGTCCACGGCCACGCCGGCCAGCGCGTCGGTGGTGGTGTTGCGGATGCAGTTGCCGCTGGTCTGGATGCCGTGCATGTCCACGCTGGCCAAGAGGTCCATCACGTCGGCGCTCTTGGACAGCGGGATCCAGTTGAACTGCACGTTGGTGCGCGTGGTGAAGTGGGCGCAGTTCTTGGGCAGGAAGGTGGTGCCCAAGAGGCCCTGGCCTTCCATGGCAGCCTTGAACACGGCCGCTTCGGGTTCGTCGTAGTCGCGGGCGATGGTGGCCAGCACGCGCAGCTGGCGGCTGGCGATCTCGCCGTAGGGCACGGCCACGCGCAGCATGGGCGCGTAGCGCTGCACGTACCAGCCGTTCTGCAGGCGCAGCGGGCGGAAATCGTCTTCGGCGAGCTTGCCGGCCTGCCAGCGGTTGAGCTGGTCGCGGAACTGGCGCGCGCGCTGGTGGACGAACGTCTTGTCGAATTCTGTGTATTGGTACATCGTCGTGGGCTTAAATCAGAATCAATTTGGCGCCTGCCCAGGCCAGCAGGACGGACAGGGCAGAGCGGATCAGGCGCTCGGGCGTGCGGGTGACCAGGCGGGAGCCCAGCCAGATGCCCGGCAGCGAGCCAGCCAGCAATTGTGCAAGCAAACTCCAATCCACGGAGCCGAGCGAGGCATGGCCCAGCCCTGCCACCAGGGTCAATGGCACGGCGTAGGCGATGTCGGCGCCGATGATGCGTGGCAGTGGCAACAGGGGGTAGACCAGCAGCAGCACGGTGACGCCGATGGCGCCCGCGCCCACCGATGTGAAGGTCACCAGCGTGCCGATCACCGCGCCCAGCAGCACCGGCAGGCTCCAGTGGCGCGGGCGGGTGGCCTGTTCGGCATTGGCCAGGCGCAGGGCCTGGTCGGCTGCCTGGCGCTGGCGCGAAAAGGCGATCACCTTGTACAGCGTGGCGGCGGCCGTGAGCAGCAGGGCAAAGCCCAGCGTGGTGGTCATGATGCGCTGCGCCTGGGCGCTTGCGGGGCCCAGTTCCTTGAGCGCCCACAGCGCCAGGATGGCCGCGGGGATGCTGCCCGCGCACAACTGGCCCACCACGCGCCAGGGCACCAGGCGCTGGCGCGCCATGCTCACCGTGCCGCCCATCTTGGTGAAGGCGGCGAACAGCAGGTCGGTGCCGATGGCCAGGTGCGGCTTGACGCCGAAGAAGAAGATCAGCACAGGCGTCATCAGCGAGCCACCGCCGACACCGGTCAGGCCGACGATGAGCCCCACCGCAAAACCCGCAAAGACAAACGCCAAATCATGCATGGCAGCGAATGTAAGAGCGGTCCTTATGGAAACAAACTATTGTTTTGTCCTTCCCTTATGCGGATAAGCTTATGCGCCAATGCTGGTGCGGGTTGGCGAGGGGTGCCGTGTGCCCCGCCGCTGTCGCATGTTGGTTACACGCCAGCCAGCCGTTCGGCGCCCAGCGCCTTGGCCAGCTTGGCGTCGAGCGGCAGGGGCTCGCCCTGCAGCCGGGCCGCGAGCAGTTCGCCGCACAGCACGGACAGGGTCAGCCCGCGCGCGCCCATGGCCGTGCAGGTCCACAGCCCCGGCAGGGCCGCCGCATCGACCGGGCCCACCACGGGCAGCCGGTCGTGCAGGGTGCAGCGCACGGCAGCCCAGGTGCGCAGGCCGGTGGCCGGGCCGGCAAAGCCGGCCTGCAGGCGCTCGGCGGCGCTGGGCAGAAGCCCCTGCATCTTGCCGTGGTTGGCGGCGTGGGCCTCCTGTTGCTCGGCGGGTGTCGGGGGCAGGGCGGTCATGCCGCGCTCGAAGGTCGAACCCATGATCCAGGCGCGCTGTACATCCGGCTCGTCCGACAGCGGAAAGTCGGGCACCAGGTTGCCGTTGCCATTGAGTGGAAACGGGGCCAGCGGCGCCTCTCCCGGCGCATAGGTGCCGATGGACACCTGGCCGCGCAGGGACTGCAGGGGCCAGTGGTTGGCCAGCAGCGTGCGGCTGTCGGCGCCGGCGGCAATCACCACCACCGCCGCTTGTGCGAGCACATGGCCTTGGGCGTCCAACGCCTGCCACGGGGCGTCCGGGCCATCGCCCAGGCGCTGCAGGCGTGCCACGCGGCAGCCGCCGCGCCAGGTGATGCCCGGCTGGGCCAGCAGGGCGGACACCAGGCGTGCCGGCCGCAGCCAGCCGGCATGGGGGTGCCAGTTGGCGTGGGTGTCGGCCGGCAGATGGGCGCGCTGCAGCGTGTCTTCGCTGGCGCTCTTGCTCCAGTCGCTGCCGGGGCCGTCGGCCCAGGTGGCGGGCAGCACCTTGCTGCGGGCCTTGTCGGCCGCATGCCGCTCCAGCACGCCGCTCTGGCCGAAATCCTGTCCCTCGCGCAGCAGCGCGCGGGCCTGGGCCAGGGTGGCGCGCACCCCGCTGCGCGACAGGCGGGAGAGCAGGCTGTCGTCGGGCGAGACATGGGGCGCAAACACGCCTGCGGGCAGGCCCGAGGCGCCGGCCGCCGGCGCCGCCGCCTGGTCCAGCAGCTGCACGCGCCAGCCGCGCCGCGCCAGGCTGGCTGCGCTGGCCGCACCGGCCACGCCGCCGCCGATCACGATGCAGTCGCCCGGTGGCCGAGGCTCCGCCTGGGCCTGGGCCTGGGGCGCGGTGCGCGGCTCCCAGTGCGGGTTGTAGGTGGCGTGCAGGTTGTCGCGCTTGGGCGGCACGCCGGGCGCGCGGGTGACCTCGAAGCCGCACTGCGCCAGGGCATCGCGCACGGCGCGGGCAATGGTCCAGGTGGCCAGGCGCGTGCCGCGCCGGCAGCAGCGCGCCACCGCCTTGAGGGTGTGGCTGTCCCAGATCTCCGGGTTGCGCTGGGGGCTGAAGCCATCGAGGTAGACGGCATCCACCGTAGGCATCTGCTGGCGCAGCATGGCCTGGGTGTCGCCCACGTACAGGGTGAGCAGCACGCGCCCTTCGTCGAAACTGAGCCGGTGCACACCCGGCAGCAGGCCCCACCAATGGGCGTGGAGTTCGCGCGCGAGAGGCGCCAGCTCGGGGTGCACGGTGGTGGCGCGCAGCAGATCCTCGGCCCCCACGGGCCAGGCCTCGGTGGAGACGAAATGCAGCAGCGTGCAGCGCTCGGGATCGGCCCGCCAGGCGGCCCAGGTCACCAGGAAGTTCAGGCCGAAGCCGAACCCGGTTTCCAGGATGCGCCATTGCGCTTGCCCGGCCCAGGCCTGCGGCAGCCCGCAGCCGTGCAGGAACACCTGGCGGGCCTGCGTGAGGCCGCCGTTTTCACTGTGGTAGCGGTCGCCGAAGCGGGGGCTGTAGGGGGTGCCGTCCGGCAGCCATTCGACAGGCTCGGACATGGATGGGCGAGGGTGTGCTCAGGGGCTCGGTGGAACGTAACCTGCTGCGGCGTCGGCACCGCCGCCGAAGAAATGGTTCTCCATCTGGCGCGCCAAATACTGGCGGGCGCGCGCGTCGGCCAGGTTCAGGCGGTTTTCATTGACCAGCATGGTCTGGTGCTTGAGCCAGCCGGCCCAGGCCTCCTTGCTCACGCTTTCCCAGATGCGCTTGCCCAGCTCGCCGGGGTAGGGGGGGAAATCCAGGCCTTCGGCTTCCTTGCCGAGCTTGATACATTGAACGGTGCGTGCCATGGGGATTTCCTTTGAATTGTTGGCTGAGCGAAGCGCTCAGATAGTTTCGGTATAAAGAACTGAAATCTTAGTTGTTTCGGTTTTGATGGAGGCCTTCCAGAATGCGGCCCATCGGTGTTCAGCACCTGTCCGCATTCAATCCTAAGAGGCTCTCCATGAATTTTCGCCGCGACTTTATCAAGTTTCCGTTTGCCGCCGCTCTGGTGGGCAGCTTGGCCCTGACGGCATTGCCGTCGTTTGCGCAGTCGGTGACCCTGCTGAACGTGTCGTACGACCCCACCCGCGAACTGTACGTGGACTTCAACCAGGCCTTCGCCAAATACTGGA
Organism: Acidovorax sp. CF316; assembly: GCF_000276605.1. Taxonomy (GTDB): domain Bacteria; phylum Pseudomonadota; class Gammaproteobacteria; order Burkholderiales; family Burkholderiaceae_C; genus Acidovorax. Next base: position 12,398 of record NZ_AKJX01000161.1, read on the forward strand.
AGGGCAAGACCGGCCAGGACGTGACGATCAAGCAGTCGCACGGCGGCTCGGGCAAGCAGGCGCGCTCCATCATCGACGGGCTGGACGCCGACGTGGCCACCCTGGCCCTGGCCGGCGACACCGATGCGCTGAACGCCAACGGCGGCTGGATCCCCAAGGACTGGCAAAAGCGCCTGCCGCACAACAGCTCGCCCTACACCTCGACCATCGTGCTCGTGGTGCGCCAGGGCAACCCCAAGGGCATCAAGGACTGGGACGACCTCATCAAGCCCGGCATCAGCGTGATCACGCCCAACCCGAAGACCTCGGGCGGCGCCCGCTGGAACTACCTGGCGGCCTGGGAATTCGCCAAGCGCAAGCTCGGCGGCGATGCCAAGGCCAAGGATTTCGTGGCCAAGCTCTACGGCAACGTGCCCGTGCTGGACACCGGCGCGCGCGGCTCCACCATCACCTTTGCCCAGCGCAACCAGGGTGACGTGCTGATCGCCTGGGAAAACGAAGCCTACCTGCTGGAAAAGGAATTCGGCACCAAGTTCGACGTGATCGCGCCCTCGCTGTCCATCCTGGCCGAGCCCGCCGTGACCGTGGTGGACAAGAACGTGGACAAGAAGGGCACCCGCGTGGTGGCCGAGGAATACCTCAAGTACCTGTACACCGAGGAAGGCCAGGACATCGCCGGCAAGCACTTCTACCGCCCCGCCGTGTCCGAGAAGGCCAAGGCCAAGTACGCCAAGCAGTTCCCCAAGCTGAACCTGTTCACCATCAACGACGCCTTCGGCGGATGGGACAAGGCGGCCAAGGAGCACTTCGCCGACAACGCCAGCTTCGACCAGATCTACACGAAGAAATAAGCCCACCCCGAAGCGGCCTGCTGTGGCCGCTTGCCCTCGATGGGCGCCACCCGTGGCCCGGCATGGCCGGCTCCACGGTGGCGCTTGCAGAGCCACGCCCTTACGAATTGCTTCATCCTATGTCCGCCCTTCTCATTGCCGGCAGCCCGTCGGAACGCTCGCGCTCAGCCGCCCTGCTGGACGCCGTGGCCCAACGCCTGTCGGTGCGCGGGGCGCTGGTGGATCGCATCCACATCCGCGACCTGTCGCCCCAGGCCCTGCTGCTGGCCGATTTCGCCCACCCCACGGTGGTCGGCGCCATCGACCAGGTGGCCCAGGCCCGCGTGCTGGTGGTCGCCACACCGGTCTACAAGGCCGCCTACAGCGGCGTGCTCAAGGTCTTCCTGGACCTGCTGCCGCAGACCGCGCTCAAGGGCAAGGTCGTGCTGCCTCTGGCCACGGGCGGCAGCCCGCACCACATGCTGGCGCTGGACTATGCCCTGCGGCCCGTGTTGCAGTCGCTGGGCGCCAAGAGCATCCTGCCCGGCATCTATGCCACCGACTCCCAGGTGGCCCTGACGCCCGAGGGCGCCTACGACCTGCACGCCGACATCGCTGCCCGCCTGGACGAAGCGGTCAACGTGCTGATCACCGAAACCCTGCGCCCACCCGCAGCGCAAACGGGCCGGTTTGCGCCGGTGCATTTCTCGCAGGTGCGATGTAGCGTCTGACGCCGTGGGTGTTGCCGGCGCCTTTGCAGGCGCCTGGCGGGACCCCTCTCCCTTTTCTCCCCATTTCGTTTTCTTCGAGCCGGTACCCGCCGATGCGGGCAGGCCAGGCCGCTGCATGCCCGCAGGCAAGCCCCGGCGCTCGCTGTTGGCCGGCCACCGCACAACCAGACATTGCTGAAAGACACAACACCATGACACAAGCCCTGATCTCTTCCCGCCGCCGCCAGGTGGTCCTGTCCAGCCTGGCTGCTGCCGCCTTGGGTGCCGCCAGCGGCACGGCCTTCGGCCAGGCCTCGTCGGGGCGCGTGCTGCGCGTCGGCCACCAGAAGGGCTGGCTGTCCATCCTCAAGGGCCGCGGCACGCTCGAAAAGCGCCTGGCACCGCTGGGTGTGAAGGTCACCTGGACCGAATTCAACGCCGGCCCGGTGCAGCTGGAGGCACTCAACGTGGGCGCCATCGACTTCGGCGATGTGGGCGAGGCCCCGCCGATCTTTGCCCAGGCCGCCGGTGCTCCCTTGGTGTATGCCGGTGCCACCGTGCCGCGCCCGGCGCTGGAGGCGGTGATCGTGCCCAAGGATTCGCCCATCCGCAGCGTGGCCGATCTCAAGGGCAAGCGCGTGGCCTACAACAAGGGCTCCAACGTGCAGTACTTCCTGGTCAAGCTGCTGGAGAGGAACGGCCTGAAGTACGGCGACGTGCAGTCGATCTTCCTGGCCCCGGCAGACGCCCGCGCCGCCTTCGAGAAGGGTGCCGTGGACGCCTGGATCATCTGGGACCCGTTCCTGGCCGCCGCCCAGAAGACGCTGGACGCGCGCCTGCTGGTGGACGCCACCGGCGTGGTCAACAACCGTGCCTACTACTTCACCTCGCGCGACTACGCCACGCGCAACATCGATGTGCTGCGCATCGCCATCGAGGAGGTCAATGCCATCGATACCTGGGCCTCCAAGAACAAGGCCGCAGCGGCCGCGGAGCTGACCACGGTGCTGGGCCTGGACCGCAGCATCACCGACCTGTACCTGAGCCGCGCCAAGTTCGGCACGGCCCCCGTGACGCGCGAAATCATCGCCGAGCAGCAGTCGATTGCCGACACCTTCTTCGAGCTCAAGCTCATCCCCAAGAAGCTGAACCTGCTGCACGCCGCGCCCGTAGACCTGGGCGCCTGACCGTTCCCCGGGAGCCGTCCATGCACACCCCCATGCCCTTTCCGCTGCACGAGCAATTGCGCCGCGTGCTGTGCGTGACCGCCAGCTCCTGGGGGCTGCCCACCCGGCCGCGCTGCGCGGGTGTGGGTGCTCCCCGGTTCGGTTTCGCCATCTCCTACTGACGCCACAACAAAGAGGTTTTCCATGCAGATCTTCTGGTTTATCCCCACCCACGGCGACAGCCGTTACCTGGGCACCTCCAAGGGTGCGCGCCAGCTCAGCCACGACTACCTGCAGCAGGTCGCCGTGGCAGCGGACAGCCTGGGCTACGAGGGCGTGCTCATCCCCACCGGCCGTTCGTGCGAAGACCCCTGGGTGATCGCCTCGAGCCTGATCGCCGTCACCAAGAAGCTCAAGTTCCTCGTCGCCGTGCGCCCGGGCCTGCACCAGCCCGCGCTGGCGGCACGCATGGCGGCCTCGTTCGACCGGATCTCGGGCGGGCGCCTGCTGATCAACCTGGTGACGGGTGGCGACCAGACCGAGCTCGAGGGCGACGGCGTGTTCCTGGACCATGCCACGCGCTACGAGCAGTCGGCCGAGTTCATCCGCATCTGGCGCGAGATCATGGCGCGCAGCCACACCGGCGAGACCTACGATTTCGACGGCCAGCACCTCACGGTGAAGGGCGCCAAGCTGCTCTTCCCGCCGCTGCAGCACCCGCATCCACCGGTGTACTTCGGCGGGTCGTCCGAGGCGGCGCACGACCTGGCGGCCGAGCAGGTCGAGACCTACCTGACCTGGGGCGAACCGCCGGCCGAGGTGGCCAAGAAGGTGGCCGACGTGCGGGCACGCGCGGCGGCAAAGGGCCGCACGGTGACGTTCGGCATCCGCCTGCACGTGATCGTGCGCGAGACCGACGAGCAGGCCTGGGCCGCTGCCGAGGAGCTCATCAGCCATGTGGACGACGCCACCGTGGTGCGCGCCCAGGCGGTGTTCTCGCGCATGGACTCCGAAGGCCAGCGGCGCATGGCGCGCCTGCATGCCGGCGGGGCCAAGCGTGCGCGCGCCGACCTGGAGATCAGCCCCAACCTGTGGGCCGGCGTGGGCCTGGTGCGCGGTGGCGCGGGCACGGCCCTGGTGGGCGATCCGCAGACCGTGGCCGCGCGCATCGAGGAGTACGCGGCCCTGGGCCTGGATACCTTCGTGCTCTCGGGCTACCCGCACCTGGAGGAGGCCTACCGCTTTGCCGAGCTGGTGTTCCCGCTGCTGCCGCTGGCCGTGCGCGAGAAGCTTACCGGCGGCAACCCGCTGGGCCCGTTCGGCGAATCCGTCGCCAACGAACTGCCCCCGCGCGCCTCGCAAAGCTGAGCGCCGCACCGCACCCAAGGAGATCGCCCATGGCCATCCATTCCATCAACCACGTGCAGCTGGCCTTTCCGGCCGGGGCCGAGGAACCCATCCGCAATTTCTACAGCAGCCTGCTCGGCCTGCCCGAGGTGCGCATAGCGGCAGGCAATGCGCTGCATTTTGCCGCCGGCACCCAGCGCATCGACCTGGTGCCCACCGACCACTGGCAGGGCGCGCCCTCGGTGTCGCACCTGGCACTGGAGGTGCAGGACCTGCCCGCGCTGCGCGGGCGCCTGCTGCAGGCCCAGCTGCCGCTGGTGGAGAACCGGGCGCTGCCCGGCTACCTGCGCTTTTACGTGAAAGACCCGGCGGGCAACCAGCTGGAATTTCTGGAACCCGACACCGAACGACAGGAGTTCGCATGACCACCACCACCCGTGAGCTGCAGGCATCGCCCGTGGCCGATTCCATCGACGCCGCCAGCCTGGCGCCGCTGGCTGCATCGCCCGCGCTGCGCTTTGCCAAGGGCGTGCTGCTGCGCCTGCTGCCCTGGGCCGTGCCCGTCACGCTGATCGTCGTGTGGCAGATCGCCTCGTCGCTGGGCTGGCTCTCCACCCGGGTGCTGCCCGCGCCGCTGGAGGTCGTCAAGGCCGCCTGGACGCTGACCGCATCGGGCGAGCTGTGGACCCACGTCAAGGTCAGCGCCGGCCGGGCCCTGGCGGGCCTGGCCATCGGCGGCGGTCTGGGCCTGGCGCTGGGGCTGCTCACGGGCTCGGTGCGCCTGTTCGAGACCCTGCTCGACTCCACCATCCAGATGGTGCGCAACATCCCCGCGCTGGCGCTGATCCCGCTGGTGATCCTGTGGTTCGGCATCGACGAGTCGGCCAAGCTGTTCCTGATCAGCGTGTCGGTCTTCTTCCCGATCTACCTGAACACCTTCCACGGCATCCGCAACGTGGACCCGGGCCTGATCGAGATGGGCCGCACCTACGGCCTGTCGCGCTGGCAACTGTACCGCCAGATCATCCTGCCGGGCGCGCTGTCCAGCATCCTGGTGGGCCTGCGCTTCTCGCTGGGCCTGATGTGGGTGATCCTGATCGTGGCCGAGACCATCTCGGCGCAGTCGGGCATCGGCTACCTGACCATGAACGCCCGCGAGTTCCTGCAGACCGACATCGTGCTCGTGGGCATTTTGCTGTACGCGCTGCTGGGCAAGCTGGCCGACGTCTTCGCCAAGACGCTGGAGCGCTATTGGCTGCGCTGGCACCCCGGCTACCAGAGCACCTGAACACCCCCAATGCATGCCCCGCCAGAGGGGCTCCAAGGATTTCCATGTCTTTCTCCTCCCCCACCTCCCGGCGCACCACGCTCGGTGCACTGGCAGCCCTGGCCGCCACGGCCAGCGGCCTGGCCAGCGCGCAAAGCGGCGCCAAGCCCGATACCGTGCGCATCGGCTACCAGAAGTCGTCCACCCTGATCGTGGTGCTCAAGACCCAGGGCACGCTCGAAAAACTGCTGGCCCCGCTGGGCGCCAAGGTCACCTGGCACGAATTCACCAGCGGCCTGCCGCTGCTCGAAGCCCTGAACCTGGGCAACATCGATGTCAGTGCCGACGTGGCCGACACCGTGCCCGTGTTCGCCCAGGCGGCCGGCGCGGCCCTGACCTTCGTGGCGCAGGAGGCTCCATCGCCCTCGGCCCAGGCCATCGTGGTGCGCGCCGATTCGCCGCTCAAGACCGTGGCCGACCTCAAGGGCAAGAAGATCGGCTTTGCCAAGGCCGCCGGGGCCCACTACCTGCTGATCGCCGCCCTGGAGAAGGCCGGCCTGTCGTTCAAGGACATCGACCCCGCCTACCTCACGCCGGCCGACGGCCGTGCCGCGTTCGAGCGCGGTGCCATCGATGCCTGGGTGGTGTGGGACCCGTTCCTCGCCGCCGTGCAGCGCCAGTCGAGCGTGCGCGTGCTGGCCGATGGCCAGGGCGTGGCCTCCTACCAGCGCTACTACCTGGCTTCCACCCCTTATGCCCAGGCGCGCGCCGACGTGCTGCGCGTGCTGTTTGCCGAGTTGCAGAAGGCCGGCACCTGGGTCAAGGGCAATCCCAAGGACGCTGCGGCGCTGCTGGCGCCGGTGTGGGGGCTCGATGCCGCCACGGTGGAGCAGGCCAACAGCCGACGCAGCTACGAGGTGCGTGCCGTGCTGCCTGCGGGCCTGTCCGAGCAGCAGCGCATCGCCGATGCCTTCCTGTCCGAGAAACTGCTGCCCCGGCGTGTGAACACGCTGGAAGTGGCCCTCTTCAAGCCAGGAGCCTGACACCATGGCACAAACCTACGTTCCAACGCGTGACAGCAGCAACAACGGCGTGCGCCTGGAGGTGCGCGGCGTGGACAAGCGCTACGGCGCGCGCGAGGTGCTCAAGAAGACCGAGCTCGTGATCGAGCCGGGCCAGTTCGTGGCCATCGTGGGCCGCAGCGGCTGCGGCAAGAGCACGCTGCTGCGCCTGGTGGCGGGGCTGGAATCCGTCTCGGGCGGCGCCATCCGCCTCGATGGACAGGCCGTGGACGGCCTGAGCCAGGACACGCGCATCATGTTCCAGGACTCGCGCCTGCTGCCGTGGAAACGTGTAGCCGACAACGTGGCCCTGGGCCTGCCGCCCGAGCGGCGCGGTGCCGCGGCCGACGTGCTGGCCCGCGTGGGCCTGGGCGACCGGCTCGGCGAATGGCCGGCACGCCTGTCGGGCGGCCAGCGCCAGCGCGTGGCCCTGGCGCGCGCCCTGGTGCACAACCCGCGCCTTTTGCTGCTCGACGAACCCCTGGGCGCGCTCGACGCGCTGACCCGCATCGAGATGCACCGCCTCATCGAAGGCCTGTGGCAGGCCAGTGGCTTCACCGCGCTGCTGGTGACCCACGACGTGCAGGAGGCCGTAGCCTTGGCCGACCGCGTGATCCTGATCGAGGACGGGCAGATCGCGCTCGACCAGCTGATCGACCTGCCGCGCCCGCGTTCGCATGGCGATGCCGCGTTTGCCGCGATCGAAAAACGCATTCTCGACCGCGTGCTGCAAAAGCCCGATGCCGAGCCCAGCGCCGCCGATGCGCGCTGGCCCGGCGTGCCTGCGCACGGCCTGCGCTGGGCCGTGTGACTGACAGCCCGCATTCCACCTTTTCACCCGTTCACCCCATTTTTCGGACTTTTCAAGGAGAAATTCATGTCCATCCAAGCCATCAACGTACGCAACCAGTTCAAGGGCAAAGTGCGCGAGATCGTTCGCGGCGACGTCGTGTCCGAAGTCGATGTCGAAACCCCCTGGGGCATCGTCACCTCCGTGATCACGACCCGCTCGGTCGACGAGCTGGCCCTGGTCGTCGGCTCCGACGTGGTCGCGCTGGTCAAGTCGACCGAGGTGTCCATCGCCAAGCTGTGATCCAGCAGGGCCGTCCACGGCCCACCCGGTGCGAGGCCCTGCACTGCAGGGCCTTTGCCGTTGGGGACGACGACAAGTAGCGATATCTGTTTTTCTTCGTTGGCTGCTGCGCAACGCCGGCCTACGCTGCGGGTTTCGATCCAAGGACCCATGGCATGACCGCAGGCAGCGCACCGAAGCAACGCACCCTTCAATTCGGCCTGGTGCTGCACGGCGTGGGCGCCGGCTGGGGCGACTGGCGGCACGAGAACGCCGTGACCGATGCCAGCGTGAATTTCCGCTTCTACGCACAGCAGGCGCAGCTGGCCGAGCATGCGCGCTTTTCCTTCCTCTTCGTGGCCGACAGCGTGCACATCACGCCGCGCTCCAGCCCGCATTACCTCAATCGCTTCGAGCCGCTGACCATCCTCTCGGCGCTGGCGGCGGTCACCACGCACATCGGCCTGGTGGCCACTGTCACGGCCAGCTACAGCGAGCCCTTCACCGTGGCCCGGCAGTTCGCCTCGCTCGACCACATCAGTGGCGGGCGTGCGGGCTGGAACGTGGTCACCTCCTGGCTCGACGGCAGCGCGCGCAACTACGGGCGCCAGGAACACTATGCGCACGACGTGCGCTACCGCCTGGCGGGCGAGCACCTGGACGTGGTGCAGGGCCTGTGGGATTCGTGGGAGGACGATGCGCTGCTGCGCGACAAGGCCACGGGCCGGTTCTTCGACCCCGCCAAGCTGCACCGGCTGGACCACCAGGGCGAGTTCTTCGCCGTCGAGGGGCCGCTCAACATCGCGCGCTCGCGCCAGGGCCAGCCGGTGATCCAGGCGGGGGCATCGCCCGACGGCAAGGCCTTTGCCGCCCAGCGCGCCGATGCGATCTTCTTCCACGCCGATACCTTCGAGGAGGCGCAGGCCTACTACCGCGACGTGAAGGCGCGCGTGCGCGCCGAAGGCCGCGACCCCGACGAGGTGTTCCTGCTGCCGGGCTTTCGCCCCATCGTGGGCCGCACCGAGGAGGAGGCCGAGCGCCGCTACGAGGAACTGGCCGCGCTGGTGCCCATCGAGAACGCGATTGCCGCGCTGGCCCGGCCCTTCAACGACCACGACTTTTCGCAGTACCCGCTGGACGAACCCTTCCCGGACCTGGGCGAGCTGGGCCGCAACAGCCAGCAGAGCACCAGCGACCGCATCAAGCAGCATGCGCGCGCGCAGGCCCTGACCCTGCGCGAGGTGGCCCTGTGGCATGCCCGGCCGCGCCGCACCTTCGTGGGCACGGCCGAGCAGGTGGCCGATGAAATACAGCGCTGGTTCGAAGGCGGTGCGGCCGATGGCTTCAACTTCTTCGAGGCACTGCCCAATACCTCGCTCAAGGCCTTCGTCGAACTGGCCGTGCCGGTGCTGCAGGCGCGCGGCCTGCTGCGCACCGAATATGCAGGCGACACCTTGCGCAGCCACTTCCAGCTGCCCGTGCCGGTAAACCGCCACACGGCAAAGGCGGCCAGCGGTGCGGTGCTGTGGGAAGAGGCCGCGGTGGTTGCCTGAGGGCCCCGGCGCTCAGCCGCCGTAGCCCATGACGGCCACGGCATGGCAGCCCGTGCCGGCGGCCACGAAGCCGTGCCACACGGCATGCGCATATCGCAGCCGCGAATCGAGCACGAAGAAGGCCACGCCCACGGTATAGGCCACGCCGCCAGCAATGAGCCAGTGCGCGCTCCACTGCGTGAGGTGGCCGATGAGGGGCAGGGCGGCCACCAGCGCCAGCCAACCCATGAGCAGGTACATGCCCGTGGACAGCCAGGCCGTGCGCAAGCGGTTGAGCGCCTTGAGCACCAGGCCGAGCGTGGCCACGGCCCAGACCAGGGCCAGCAGGGCCAGGTTCCAGTCGCCATCGGGCCGCAGCAGCGCAAACGGCGTGTAGCTGCCCGCAATGAAGAGGTAGATGGCGCCATGGTCGAGCTTCAGTGCCGCCTGCTTGAAGCGCCCTTCAGGCAGCGCGTGGTACACGGTGGAGGCCATGTACAGCAGCACCATGGTGCTCGCAAAGACGATGGCACCGGCCACGCCGGCCGTGCCTTGCGGCCGGGCCGAGGCCACGATGAAGGGGGTGGCCACCACGGCGGCCAGCAGTGCCAGGCCATGGCTGGCACTGTTGGCCAGCTCCTCGCCGGGGCTCTGGTCGCGGCATTGCATGGCCAGGCGCGGGTGGTGCTGGCGGCTCAGCGCGGCAGGGCAGGGTGGTGGTGGCGCCCGCGCCAGGCGTGGTAGCGCGAGCGCTGCAGCGCGAACAGCTCCACCAGGCCCCAGGCCATGGCGCAACCCATGAGCCCGAAGAGGGCTGCTGCGCGCAGCGGCTTAATCCTGCGCGGAGAGCGGGAGCGGTTCGTCATGGAAGAAATGGTCGTTGTCAGGAAGGTCGAACGAGAACCAGCGTTCGTCGAAGAGCTCGTCAAACAAGCGCTGCAATCCGAGTAGTTTCCAGAGCATGGGACCTCCCCTTGGTTGTGTGGTGCGGCTCCAAGATAGCCCCGCCATGTGACGGTTTCGCGTCAGTGGTGCAAATCGCAACGCGCCTGCAACAAGGGCTTCTTGCGCCCGGGGCGCAGCGCTATGCTTGCGCTGCGCGAGCACTGTTACACCTGTTTCCCCTGTCTTTTCACACGCCCCAACCTACCGTGCCCGACATCGTTCTGCCCGAGCTCGCGGCACTGGAGAGGATCATCGACCAGGGTGGCAGCCGCCTGGAGGCACGCGTGGCGCACACCGTGGAGCTGGCCTCCGGCGAACGCTTCCCGGTGCATGCCATCAGCCTGGGCAATCCGGACCGCAGCCTGCCGGCCATGGGCTTCTTCGGCGGCATCCACGGGCTCGAGGGCATCGGCGCCGAGGTGGTGATCGCCTACCTGCAGAACGTGGTGACGCGCCTGCCCTGGGACATGGCGCTGAACCAGCAGCTCGAACAGGTGCGCCTGGTGTTCATGCCCATCGTGAACCCGGGCGGCATGTGGGCTGCAACGCGCGCCAACCCCAATGGCGTGGACTTGATGCGCAATGCCCCGGTGGATGCGCTGGACCGCGTGCCCTTTCTGATCGGCGGCCAGCGGTTGAGCGCGGGCCTTCCCTGGTACCGCGGCAAGCCCGGGGCGCCCATGGAGGCCGAGAGCCGGGCCCTGTGCCAGGTGGTGCAGGAGGAATTGCTCTCGCGCCCCTTCAGCATCGCGCTGGACTGCCACTCGGGCTTCGGCATCAGCGACCGGCTGTGGTTTCCGTTCGCGCACACGCGCAAGCCGATTGCCCACCTGCCGGAGCTGCATGCGCTGCACGAGATCTTTCTGCAGGCCCATGCCTACCACCCCTACATCATCGAGCCGCAGAGCGCGCAGTACCTCACGCACGGCGACCTGTGGGACCACCTGTACATGCAGGCCTGCAACGACCCCACGCGCACCTTCTTGCCGCTCACGCTGGAGATGGGTTCCTGGCGCTGGATCAAGAAGAACCCGCGCCAGCTGTTCTCGCGCAAGGGCATTTTCAACCCGCTGATCAACCACCGCCTGCAGCGCGTGCTGCGCCGGCACATGCCGCTGCTCGACTTCCTCTCGCGCGCGGCCGGCAGCCACCAGCGCTGGGTGCCCACGCCCGAGGCGCGCGTACAGCGCAGGGCCGATGCGCTGGCTGCATGGTACTGACCCCATGGCACGGGAGTCGATCCGCTGGATCTTTCTGCGCGGTCTGACGCGCGAGGCGGTGCACTGGGGCGGGTTCAAGGAGGCCTTCCAGGCGGCCATGCCAGGCGCCGAGGTGCTGATGCTGGACCTGCCCGGCAATGGCCAGTGGCATGCGCGCCAGAGTCCGCTGTCGGTGGCGGCCATGGTGGCGCAGTGCCGGGCGGAACTGGCGCAGCGCGGCATCACCGGGCCGTACCACCTGCTGGCCATGTCGCTGGGGGCGATGGTCGCCACCGAATGGGCGTGCACGGCACCGGCCGAGGTGCAGGGCTGCGTGCTCATCAACACCAGCTTTGGCAATTTCAGCCCCTTCTACCGGCGGCTGCGGCCGCGCAACTGGGGCGCCCTGGTGCGCGGGGTGCTGCTGGCCAGCAGCCCGCGCGAGGCCGAGGCCACCGTGCTGCGCCTCACCAGCAACCGGGCGGACGAGCGCATTGCCGTGGTGGACGCGTGGGTGGCGGCGCGCCAGGCACGGCCGGTGTCGGGCGCCAATGCCGTGCGCCAGCTGGCGGCGGCGGCGCGCTACCGGGCACCGCGCACCTGCCCGCTGGAGCGCATGCTGCTGCTGTCCAGCACCCAGGACGGCCTGGTGAGCAGCCAGTGCTCGCAGTCCATCGCCAGCGCCTGGGGCTGCCCGCTGGTGCTGCACCCCTGGGCCGGGCATGACCTGCCGCTGGACGATCCGGCCTGGGTGGCCGGGCAGGTGGCCGATTGGGCGGCGGCCCGCCGGTCAGCGGCCTGACTGCGCCCACCAGGTGGGCAGCAGCGCACGCACTTCGGGCCGGCCGAAGCGGTCGTCCATGAGGTGCACCACGCCTTCGTCGCTGGGCGTGCGGATCACGCGGCCGGCGGCCTGCACCACCTTCTGCAGGCCGGGGTAGAGGTAGGTGTAGTCGTAGCCCTCGCCGAACAGCGCCTGCATGCGCTCCTTGACCTGCTCGTTCACGGGGTTGACCTGGGGCAGGCCCAGCGTGGCCAGGAAGGCCCCGATCAGGCGCCGGCCCGGCAGGTCGATGCCCTCGGCGAAGGCGCCGCCCAGCACCGCGAAGCCGATGCCCTCGCTGCTTTCGGTGAAGCGCGCGAGGAACTGCTTTTGCTCCGATTCGAGCATGCGCCGCGACTGGCTCCAGTGCGGCAGCGCGGGGTGGCGCTCGGCCAGCAGCGCGGCGGCCTGCTGCAAATACTCGTAGCTGCTGAAGAAGGCCAGGTAGTTGCCCGGCCGGTCCCCGAACTGCCGGGCCATCAGCGCCACGATGGGCGCGAGCGAGGCCTTGCGGTCCGGGTAGCGGGTGGAGATGTGGCGCGCCACCTGCACCGACAGTTGCGCCGCCTGGAACGGCGATTCCACGTCGATGGCCAGGTGGTCCTCGGGCAGGCCCAGCAGGTCGGTGTAGTAGCGCTGTGGCTGCAGCGTGGCCGAGAACAGCGTGCTGGTGTGCGCGGCCTCCCAGCGCGGTGCCAGGAAGGGCGCGGGCACCAGGTTGCGGATGCACAGGGTGGAGCTGCCGGGCGCGCGCGCCGCCTTGGGCAGGCTTGGCGCCTTGGGCTGGGTCACGTCCACCAGCGAATGCGCGTCGAGCAGCCCGGCCATGCGCACCAGGTGCAGGGCGTCGAAGTAGAAGGCCTGCAGGGCCGCATCGGGCTCGGCCGGGTGCTCCGCCAGGTGGTCGGTGAGGGTGTTGCCGCACAGCTGCAGGGCGGCCAGCAGGTCTTCGGGGAAGGCCTCGTGCACCGCATAGGCGGCGGCCTGCTGCTTGTCCAGCGCCACCCAGGCGCGGCGCACCTTGTCCAGCGCCTTCTTGACTGCCGGGTAGCGGCTGGCGCTGGCGGACTGGCGTGCCTGGGCCAGTCCCTCGGGGCGCAGCTCGGCGGTGTACATCTTGCGGCCCCGGTCCACGAGGTTGTGCGCCTCGTCCACCAGCAGCGCCGTGCGCCAGCCATTGGCCTGGGCCAGGCCGTGCAGCAGGCCACCCATGTCGAAGTAGTAGTTGTAGTCGCCCACCACCACGTCGGCCCAGCGCGCCAGCTCCTGGCTCAGGTAGTAGGGGCAGACCTGGTGCGCCAGCGCCGCGCTGCGCACCTGGGCCTGGTGCAGGGTGATGCGCTCGCTGCCGGCCAGGGGCTGCAGCGCGGCCGCGCGCGCGGCGGGCAGCCGGTCGTAGAAGCCCTGGGCCAGCGGGCACGACTCGCCGTGGCAGGCCTTGTCGGGGTGTTCGCAGGACTTGTCGCGTGCCACCAGCTCCAGCACGCGCAGCGGCAGGGCGGGCGCGCTGTCGGCCAGCCGGGCGAGGGCGTCCAGCGCCATCTGCCGGCCCGAGGTCTTGGCCGCCAGGAAGAACACCTTGTCCAGCCGCTGCGTGGGTGCGGCCTTGAGCAGGGGGAACAGGGTGCCCATTGTTTTGCCGATGCCCGTGGGCGCCTGGGCCATGAGGCAGCGGCCGGCGCTGGCGGCCTTGTACACGGCCTCGGCCAGCGGCCGCTGGCCGGGGCGAAAGCCGCCGAAGGGAAAGGCCAGCGTGCTGAGCGCCGCATCGCGCGCCG
>NZ_AKJX01000162.1 GCF_000276605.1 Acidovorax sp. CF316
CGCAGCAGAGGGCCCTGCCACTGGCTGGTGTACAGGTCCGGCGCGCCGCCGGCGGCCAGTTGGCCGCGCCAGGGATGGACGGCCCAGTCACGGTCACCGGCCAGCCACTCGCCCTCGAGCGTGCTGATGCGCAGGCGCAGCCCGCCGTCCACGGCGGCCGGCATGCGGCCCGTGCCGTCCATGTCGCGCACCAGTGCGGCCAGCGCGGCGTGCAGGCGGGCATCCTGCGCGCCGGCCAGCTCCCGGTGCGCGGCCAGGGTTTGCCACAGCACGGCGGCCAGCACCAGCCCCCACAGGGGCGCCAGCAGCGACAGCAGCAGCAGGCTGCGCAGCGAGCCTGGGCGCCAGCGCCGGCGCGGCGGGGCGAGATCGGGCATGCTCACCGGGCGCCCCGCTGCGCCGCCAGGCTGGCGTCGTCGCACAGCAGGTAGCCCACGCCACGCAAGGTCATGATCTCGGCATTGGTGCCGGCGATCTTCTTGCGCAGCCGGTGCACCAGCACCTCGATGGCATCGGCCTGCACGGCGTCGTCGCCACCGAAGACGGCCGCGCGCAGGTCCTCCCGGGGCACCACGCGGTCGATGCGCAGCATCAGCGTGCGCAGCAGCTCGCCTTCGCGCGGCGACAGGTCCAGCGGCACATCGGAGTGGTAGAACACGCCGGACGCCGATTCGTGCCGCAGCAGCCCGCAGCGCAGCTGCCCGTTGCGGCCGATGCGCCGCGTCAGCGCATGCAGCCGCGCGGCCAGCTCTTCCAGGTCGAAGGGCTTGACCAGGTAGTCGTCGGCGCCCAGGTTCAGCCCGGCAATGCGCTCGCCCAGTGCACCGCGCGCCGTGAGCACCAGCACCGGCGTGGTGTCGCCGCCGGCACGCAGGCGTTCGAGCAGTTCGAGGCCATCGAGGTGCGGCAGCGTGAGGTCGAGCGCGATCACATCGAAGGGTTTCTTGCGCGCAATGGCCAGGGCCTCGAGCCCATCGGAGCACACCAGCACCTCGAACCCGCGCACCCCGAGGCTGCGGCTCAGCGCGCCCGACAGATCAAAATCATCCTCGACCAGCAAAAGTTTCATGCTGCCGATGATGCGCTGCCCGGCGCCCCCGGACCAACCGGAGTTACACCACAGGCGGCTGACAGGCAATCGAAAGGTAGCAGGCACGGCCGCCCAGCCTGCAGGCAACCAGACCCATGGCGCGGGCCAGATAATCCGGCGTCGATAATCCGCACAGGGCATTTACTCGCAGGATTATTGAAAGCCAAACGAAAGAAATCCGAGACATCAGGGTTCGCACCGATTTGCGCTCCCTGCGCAAGCGCGCCTATATTCAGCGCACTGCAAATCCTGCAGGTCAAAATACCTTGCATGGATTATCACCCCATCCATTCGGTGCATGGGGCGTTTCTCATCCAAGGCATACAGGAGTTTCCAATGGCTGATATTCATGCGGGCCTGTGCCGCAGGCAGTGGCTTGCCGCCGTGGGCCTGGCCCTCGCGCAGCAGCAGGGGCTGGCCCTGGCATTGCCCACTGCGGGCACCGAGCGCAAGGCGCCCCTGGTTTTCGCGGTCATCACCCCGCGCGGCTCCGAAACCGCACTGGCGGCCTGGGGGCCCTTCGTCCACCGCCTGGCGCAGGAACTGGGCCACCCCATGGCCGTGAGGACATGGACCCTGTCGGACCCGCGCGCCCTGGCCCAGGCCTTCCAGAGCGGCGAGATCGACCTGGCCTGGGTGGGCAATTCTGCCGCGCTGGCCCTGGTCGAGGAAGGGGTTGGCGAGGTGTTTGCCCAGATGGTGACCGAGAGCGGGAGCACGGGCTACCAGTCCATCATCGTGGCCCACAAGGACAGCGGCCTGAATGCGCTGGACGATGCCCTGCGGCCAGGGAAAAAACTGGTCTTTGCCGATGGCGAGACCAAGAGCTTTTCGGGCCACCTGGTGCCCATGTACTACGCCTTCGTCAAGCGCGGCATCAACGACCCCGCGGCCCTGTACGCCCAGGTGCGGCGCGGCAGCCACCGCGAGAACCTGATCATGGCGGCCGAGCGCCGGGTGGATATTGCTACCGCGAACGACGAGGAACTGGCCATGTTCAGGGCCCGCAACCCGGAACTGGCCAGCCAGCTGAAAATCCTCTGGACTTCGCCCGTGATTCCCCAATCGCCGCTGGTCTGGTCCACCGCCCTGCCCCTGGATTTGCGCAAGCGGATCCAGCAGGCGATTATCTCCTTTGGCAAAAAGAACGCCGCCGATCTGGAAATACTGCGGCGGGTGAACAACCTGTCGGCGTTTCGCAAATCCCGAAACTCCCAGCTGATTACCGCGGGGGATATCGACATGTTCGTCGCCTGGCAGCAGGTGAACAACAGCGCCGGCCTGTCCGACGCGGACAAGGCTGCGCGCATACGCAGCATCAGCGAACGCGCCTCCCGGCTGGAGTTGCGCCTGAAGCTGCCGCCCAGCGTGCAGTAGGCAGGCAGGGCCTCACCCTCCTGGCGGCACGGTCTGCAGCGCAGCCGGGTTGCCAGGGCCCAGCGGCACCCGCACCTGCGGCAGGCAATCGGGGTATTCGCGCTGGATGAAGGTGACCAGCGCCTCGCGCACGCGGCAGCGCAGATCGAACGCCAAGCCCGAGGAGCGGGCCGAGACCAGCACGCGGATCTGGATGGTGCGGTCCGTCGCCTCGGTCAGCTGCAGCACGCTCACGCGCTTGTCCCACTCGGGCGCGGTATCGAGCACGCGCTTCAATTCCTCGCGCAGCGGGTCGAGCGGCAGCGCATAGTCGGCATGGAGGAACACCGTGCCCAGGATCTCGGAGCTGGTGCGCGTCCAGTTCTGGAACGGGTGCTCGATGAACCACTGTAGCGGGATGATGAGCCGCCGCTCGTCCCAGATCTTGAGCACCACGTAGGTGCCGGTGATCTCTTCCACGCGGCCCCACTCGCCCTCGATGATGAGCACGTCGTCGATGCGAAAGGGCTGGGCCAGCGCGATCTGCAGGCCCGCGATCATGTTGCTGAACACCGGCCGCGCAGCGATGCCGGCAACGATGCCCACCACGCCGGCCGAGGCCAGCAGGCTCGCGCCCACCTGGCGCGCGCCCGGAAAGGTCATGAGCATCATCGCCAGGCCGGCCATCACCACCGCCGTCATGGCGGTGCGCGAGAGCACGCGCGCCTGGGTGGCGATGCGCCGCGCGGTGAGGTTGTCCTCCACGTCGGCCGGGTGCTTGGCGATCACCCCGTCGGCCAGCCCGCCGATGGCCGCGATCAGCAGCCAGCAAGTGCCGGCGATGACCGCCAGGCCGTTGAAGTGCCGCACGGTGGCGATGTGGCGCAGGTCGTCGCTGGCCGCCTGCCACACCACCTGCAGTGCGATCAATGGCAGCAGGATGCGCACCACGGGCACGCAGGCCTCGAACACCGCGCGCAGCACCGGCACAGGCGCCGTGGCACGCCGCAGCACCACGGCCGCGATGCGGTGCACGATGGCCGCGGCCACCACGGCGGCCACGGCCACCGCGCCGGTGTGGGTCCAGGAGGTCGGGTCGAACCAGGCCATCACATCCATGCGGGCACGGCAGGGTGCGCACCCTGCGTCGGCAAGGCATGGCGCCTGGGCTCTCGGGTATCCGGCATGGGCTCTCCGCTAACGATGGAGCCGCCATTGTCGAAAATTGCTGCACAGCAGCATGTCAGCCAATGCCGACAATGCACAGCTCAGCCCGTTTGCACGGCCTGGGCGGCTGCCAGCTCCTGCGCATAGCGCACGAAGAAGGCCAGGCTCTCCGGGTTGGCCATGGCATCCGTGCGTGCCACGGACTCCACCGGCGCGCCCAGCAGCAGCTTGCGCATGGGCACCTCCATCTTCTTGCCGGTGAGCGTGCGCGGCACGGCACCGACCTGCAGCACGGCGTCGGGTACATGGCGCGGCGAGGCCAGGGTGCGCACCTGCTGCAGGATGGCGGCGCGCCGCGCGTCGTCCAGCACCTGGCCCTCGTCCAGCACCACGAACAGCGGCAAAAAGGACGGGCGGCCCAGGTACTCCAGGTCCACCACCAGGCTGTCGCGCACCCAGGGCAGCAGCTCCACCGCGCGGTAGATCTCGGCCGTGCCCATGCGGATGCCATGGCGGTTGATGGTGGCGTCCGAGCGGCCATAGATCACCGAGCTGCCGCGCTCGGTGAAGCGGATCCAGTCGCCGTGGCGCCACACGCCAGGGTATGTCTCGAAGTAGCTCTCGCGGTAGCGGCTGCCATCGGGGTCGTTCCAGAAATACACGGGCATCGACGGCATGGGCCGCGTGACGACGAGTTCGCCCACCTCGCCGACCACCGCCCTGCCCTGTTCATCGAAGGCCTGCGCCGCCACGCCCAGTTCGCGGCACTGGATCTCGCCGGCATGCACCGGCAGCAGCGGGCAGCAGGCGACGAAGCCCGAGGCGATGTCGGTACCGCCGCTGACCGAGGCCAGCCAGACATCGGGCTTCACCGCTGCGTAGACCCAGTGGTAGGCGGTATCGGGCAGCGGTGAGCCGGTGGACACGATGGCGCGCAGCCGTTCCAGCCGCACGAAGTCGCGCGGCCGGGTGCCGGCGTTCATCACCGCCGTGAGGTAGGCCGCGCCGCAGCCCAGGTGCGTGACCGCGAGGCCATCGAGCAGGCGCCACAGGCCCTCGGGCCCCTGGTGCTGCGGGTTGCCGTCGAACAGCACGATGGTGCCACCCGCCAGCAGGCCGCCGACCAGCAGGTTCCAGACGATCCAGCCCGGGCTGCCCAAGAACAGCA
This sequence comes from Acidovorax sp. CF316, assembly GCF_000276605.1. Lineage (GTDB taxonomy): Bacteria > Pseudomonadota > Gammaproteobacteria > Burkholderiales > Burkholderiaceae_C > Acidovorax. Next base: position 4,782 of record NZ_AKJX01000162.1, read on the forward strand.
TGCGGTCGTGCGGCCGCAGGTCGTGCTGCAACGCCATGGTCTTGAGGTGCGTGAGGGTGATGCCGCCATGGCTGTGCACCATGGCCTTGGGCAGGCCCGTGGTGCCCGAGGAGTAGACGACCCACAGCGGGTGGCCGAAGGGCACCGGCTCGAACACAAGCCCCGGCGCGCTGGCGGACACGGCGGCCAGCGCATCAGCCCACAGCACCGTGTTGCGCCAGGGCGCGAGCGCGCCCGCCTCGCAGTGCGGGCCCGGCACATGCAGCACGCGCTGCACCGACGGCAGTTGCTCCAGCAAGACCTGCACTTCGCGCCGGCGGTCGAACAGGCGCCCGCCGTAGCGGTAGCTGTCGGTGGCCACCAGCACCTTGGGCTCGATCTGGCGAAAGCGGTCGGCCACCACGCCCGCACCCATGTCCGGCGCGCAACTGGACCACACGGCGCCCAGCGACGCGGTGGCCAAAAAGGCCACCACCGTCTCGCTCCAGTTGGGCAGGTAGGCGGCTACGCGGTCGCCCGGGCCCACGCCTGCCTCGCGCAGCACCTGGGCCAGCAGGGCCACGTGGCGGCGCAGGTCGGCCCATTCGAGCACCTCCTGGCGGCCATCCTCGCGGCAGGCGATGATGGCGGGCGAATCCGCCGTCTCGGCCGCGAACACCTGCTCGCAGTAGTTCAGCCGCGCATGCGGGAACCACTGCGCCCCCGGCATGGCCTGCGCGCCCAGCACCACCGAGCGGTCGCCCTGCAGGCGCACGCCGAAGTAGTCCACGATGGACTGCCAGAAGCCCGTGAGGTCGTCCACCGACCACCGCCACAGCGCTTCGTAGGGGCCGGGCGGGTGGATCGTGCGCTCGGCAAGCCATTCCATGTAGTGGGCGATGCGGGTGGTGGCCGCATATGCGGCATCGGGCTGCCACAGGGGCGTGGGCTGTTCGGTCATGGTGAAACGGATGGAACTCAGTCGAGCCGGATGTTGTTGCTCTTGATCAGCTGCACCGTGGCCCGGGCCTCGCGGTCCACCACGGCGGCGATCTGCGCCTGCGGCGTGGCGATGGGCTCGGTGCTGGTGTCGTAGAGCATCTGGGCCAGCGCCGGCTCGGCCGTCACCGAACGGAACAGGCCGTGCAGCCGCACCACCAGGGCATCGGGCAGGCCGGCGGGCCCCCACACGCCCACCCAGGTGCTGAATTCGAGGCCAGGTAGGGTCTCGGCCAGCGTGGGCACCTCGGGTGCGATCTTGCTGCGCACGGGCCCGGTGTAGGCCAGCACCCGCACCTTGCCGGCGCGCATGTGCGGGATGGCCGAGCTCGGTGGCTCGAAGCCAATGTCCACCACGCCCGCCAGCAGGTCGGTGATGAAGCTGCCCTTGTAGGGCACATGCTGCAGCTCGATGCCGGCGACGTTCTGCATCTGCTCGGTGAACATGTGCGAGGTGCTTCCCGGGCCGTGCGAGGCGTAGTTCAGCGTGCGCGGCCTGGCCTTGGCCATCGCGATCAGCTCCTTGAGCGAGCCGGCCGCAAAGCCCGGGCGCGCCAGCAGGAACGAGCCACCACCGTACAGCTGCGCAATCGGCACCAGGTCCTTCTGCGGGTTGTAGGGCAGCTTGGGGAACAGGAAGGGCGTGGTGGTGAAGGTGGCGCCCACCGTCATCAGCAGGGTCTGCCCGTTGGCGGGGGCCTTGGCCACCACGTCGGTGCCCAGCATGCCGCCCGCGCCGGGCCGGTTCTCCACCACGACCGGCACCTTGATGAGCCTGCCAAACTGCTCGGCGTACAGGCGCGCCATGGGGTCGATGCCCACGCCGGGTGGCGTGGGCGTGACCAGGCGGACCGGGCCGTCGGGCCATTTGGCCTGGGCCCGGGCGGGCAGCATGGTGGCCAGTGCGGCGGCACCCAAGGCCGCCAAGGCGGCCCTGCGGCCGTCGATGGCGGCGGGTTGGTCGAATGCATCATCCATGTCTTGTCTCCGAATATTGATTATTGATGGGGTGTCAGCGCAGTCGGCTACCTCAGGGGATGTGCATGTCCCAGGGGGTCTTGCCCGCCGGCAACTGCGGGCGTGCCGTGAGCACGGCCAGCGGCTCCCCGGCCTCGTAGCGCGCGATCAGCGCCTCGGGATCGAACAGGATGCCCATGAAGTTCTCCTCATAAGCGCCCGAGGCGAAAAACGCGTCGAGGTCCGCATTGGCCGTGAACACGTCGTATTGCAGCTCCACCCGGTTGCCGTCGGGGTCCTTGTAGTACATCGACACCGTGGGGCCGTGGTTGATGGTCCAGTACGGCAGGATGCCCGCGGCCTTGAGCCGGCGAAACGTGGCCAGCAGTGCATCCAGCGTCGGGTAGGTGAAGGCCAGGTGCTCCAGCCCGCCCGCGCCGTCGTTGGCCGGCGTGAGTTCGGGCCGGCCGATCAGGCCGATGCGGTGGTGCTCGTCGTCGTAGGTCAGAAAGCACAGCATCTCGTTCTCGAACGCGGGCCAGCCCTGCAGCACCGTGAGGTACCAGGCGCGCGCGCGCGGCAGGTCGGTGACGCGCAGCACCACGTGGGCGAGCTTGGCGGGACGGATGGGATGCGCGGCGGCATCCGGCAGGGTGCGGGCTTGCATGGGGTTTGTCTCCTGTGCTTTTGGTTTATGGTTCTGCGATCACACGGTTTTCGATGGCACCGATGCCCTCGATCTCCACGCGCACCACATCGCCCACCTGCAGGTAGCGCGGCGGGTCCATCAGGCCGCCCACGCCGGCGGGGCTGCCGGTGGTCAGCACGTCACCCGGCTCCAGGGTGAAGGCGGTGGTCAGCTCCTCGATCATGTCTTCCACGCGGTAGGTCATCTCGCGGGTGTTGCCGTCCTGGCGCAACTCGCCGTTGACCCAGGTGCGCAGGCGCAGGGCATGCGGGTCGGGCAGCTCGTCGCGCGTCACGATCCAGGGGCCGAAGGGGCCGTGCGTGTCGAAGGACTTGCCCAGTGTGTGCGTGGGCGATCGCATCTGCCAGTCGCGCACGCTCAAATCGTTGGCCACCACGAAGCCGGCCACCATGTCCATGGCGTCCTCGCGGCGCACGTGGCGGCAGCGCCGGCCGATGACCACGCCCAGTTCGCCTTCGTAGTCGAACTCGTGCGAGACGCGCGGCAGGTGCACCGGCGCGTAGGGGCCGTTGACGCAGCTCACCTGCTTGTTGAACCAGGCCTGGCCGGGGTTGCGCACCAGGTTGACCTTGCGCGCCTCTTCCAGGTGCGAGGGGTAGTTGCCCCCCAGGCCCAGGTACTTGCGCGGCGCGGGGATGGGAGCGAGCAACTGCACGGCGGCCAGGTCCAGCCGGGGGGCGCTGGCGGCGGCGGTGCGGGCCCAGTCCAGCCCCGGCTGGCCCAGGGCGAGCAGGGCCATCAGGTCCCGGGGTGCGCCGGCGATGGCGCCCAGGTCGGCCACCGCGGCGCCTTCGACCACGCCATAGCCAGCGCGGCCGTCGATGGAGAAACTGGCGAGCTTCATGGTGCCACCGCCTCTTGCGCGGCGAAGAGCTGGGCGATGGCGGCCCGGGCCGAGGCCAGCGCGGCATCGCGCACCTCGGGCCCGCGGTTCACGCCCTCGGCGCGCACCACGTCGAAGCGGGTGATGCCCATGAACTGCAGGGCCGCGACCAGGTAGCGCTCCTGGAAGTCCTTGTCCTGCATCTGCGGCGGGGTGCTGTAGATGTTGCCACGCGACGAGGCGATGACCACGCGCTTGCCGCCAGCCAGGCCGCGCGGGCCCTGGGGGGTGTACTCGAAGGTGCGGCCGGCCTGGGCCAGCGCGTCGATCCAGGCCTTGAGCTGGGTCGGTACGCCGAAGTTGTACATGGGCGCACCGATCACGATGGCATCGGCCGCCAGGAACTCATCGAGCAGGGTGTTGATGTGCGCCAGGTCGGCTCGGCCCTGTGCACTGGCCGGCTCGCTGCGCAGGCGCAGCGCAGCCACGGTCTCGGGCGTGAGCTGGGGCGGTACGGTCACCGCCAGGTCGCGGTAGGTGACGCGCACGGAGGGGTCGGCCGCGCGCCAGGCGTCCACCGTTTCGCGGCCCAGCAGGCGCGAAACGGAGGCCGGGCCGGTAAGGCTCGAATCCAGGTGGAGGAGGTTGAAGGGGGTCATGGTTTTCTTGCACAAGCGGTGGAAAACCGATGATCGGCGCGCACCTCGTTCCAAACAACGGGGTCTTGTGCAACGCATCGTTCCCCCAATGGAACGACAATGGCGCAGATCATGGGCACGGGAGACACGCCATGGAAGACCTGAACGACCTGATGTTCTTTGCCAAGATCGTGGAGCACGGCGGCTTCAGCGAGGCCGGGCGGCGCCTGGGTGTGCCCAAGTCGCGCCTGAGCCGGCGCATGGCCGCGCTGGAAGAGCGCATGGGCGTGCGCCTGCTGCAGCGCTCGCCGCGGCGCATCACGCTGACCGGCGCGGGCCAGGGCGTCTACGAGCGCTGCCGCACGCTGGTGGAGCTAGCCGAATCCACCCACGAGCTGGCGCGCCAGGCATCGGCCACGCCGCAGGGCGAGGTGCGCATCAGCTGCCCGATCACGCTGGCGCAGGTCTGGCTCACGCCCATCCTGCCGGGCTTCATGCAGGCCTGCCCGCTGGTGCGCCTGCATGTGACGGCCACCAACCGCCGCGTCGACCCCATCGAGGAGCGCATGGACGTGGTGATCCGCGTGCGCCGCCCGCCCCTGCCCGACTCGGACCAGGTGGTGCGCAAGCTCGGCGAGTCGACCGACGTGCTGGTGGCCGCCAGCCGCCTGTTCGATACCCTGCCCCGCCCCCGCGAGCCCGAGGACATCGCCCGCCTGCCCACGCTGTCCTGGCCCGGCCGGGGCGAGCGCGTGGGCTGGAGCCTGGCCAGCGCCGGGCGCACGCTGGAACTGCAGCATGTGCCGCGCCTGGTGACCGACGACATGTTCGCGCTGCGTGAGGCGGCCCGCGCCGGCATGGGCGTCGCCCTGCTGCCCCGGCGCATCTGCCAGGCCGATATCCGCGAGGGGCGGCTCGAACAGGTGCTGCCGCACTGGGCCTCGCCGCGTGCCGATGTGCTGGCCGTGTTCACCAGCCGGCGCGGCATGGTACCTGCGGTGCGCGCCCTGCTCGACTACCTGGACCAGAACCGCGGGGACGATACGGATGCATGAGCCTGCAGGAGATGGCCCTACTGGGTGATGCGCGCAATGGCCACGTGCAGCATCTGCGGTGTGCAGGGCTTGGGCAGCACGTCGAAGCCCATCTGGTGGATGTGGTCCAGCTGCTCTGCGTAGCCCGTCATCAGCAGCAGCTTCTGCGCGGGCCAGGTCTGGCGGATGTGCCGGGCCAGGCCCACGCCGTCGATCTCGCCGGGCATCACCACGTCCGACAGCACCAGGTCGGGCCGTGCGCCCTCTTCCAGCAGCGTGCGCGCCTTGGCGGCGCGGTCCACGCGCGTCACCCGGCAGCCCAGCGATTCGAGGATGGGCACCAGCGAGGCCGCCACCTCGTCGTTGTCCTCCACCACCAGCAGGCTCTTGCCCAGCGGGGCCAGGGCCGGTGCAGGGCCGGCTGCATCCTCGCGCGCCGCCTGCGGACCGGCGCCCGGAAATAACAGGCGGATGCGGGTGCCCGTGCCCGGGGTGCTGGCGATCTCCGCGCGCCCACCCACGCGCTGGCACATTCCGTACACCTGGCTCAGGCCCAGGCCCGTGCCCTCGCCCACGGCCTTGGTGGTAAAGAAGGGTTCGAACACCTTGCTGAGCAGCTCCGGTGGTATGCCGCTGCCCGTGTCGGTGACCTCGATGAGCACCATGGCGGGCATGCCCTGCCCGGCCTCGCTCTCGCTGGCGTTGCGCGCGCGGATCACCAGGCTGCCGCCCTGGGGCATGGCATCGCGCGCGTTGATGGAGAGGTTCAACAGCGCCAGCTCCAGCTCCGCCAGGTCGAGCACCACGGGGGCGGTCGCGGGGTCCACCTGCACTTCCAGCTGGATCTGGCTGCCCAGCACCGGGGCGATCAGGTCCTTGGTGGGCGGCAGCTTGTCCTGCAGCACCACGTGCTCGGCCACCAGGGGCTGGCGGCGCGAGAAGGCCAGCAGCTGGCGCGTGAGGTTGGTGGCCGACTTCACGGCCCGCGCCATGGAGTCGATCTGCTTGGTGCCCACATCGGGCACGGTGCGCTTGAGCAGGTGTAGGTTGTTGCTGATGACCATCAGCGCGTTGTTGAAGTCGTGCGCCACCCCGCCCGTGAGCCGGCCCAGGGCCTCGAGTTTCTGCGCCTGCAGCAGGGCTTCCTCGGCGCGGCGGCGCGTGGCGATCTCCTTTTCCAGGCTCTCTGTGGTCGACAGGGCCGTGCGGGCATTGCGCAGAGCCATGCGGGCCGCGAAGAACAGCGCCGCCACGGGCAACGCGCCCAGCGCGAACAGGGCTCCCAACTGGCGCAACACCTCGTTGCGCAACGAGGTCAGGTTCATGCCCGTGCCCACGTACAGCGGGTAGGCGCCGACCTTGCGGTAGGCAATGATCCGGTCCTGCCGGTCCACCGACGAGATGCCGCGCATCTGCGCCGAGGCCTCGCCCTTGAACAGCCGCTGCATCACCGGGCTGTCCGGCGCCAGCCGCTCGGGGGCACTGCCGACCAGGGGCCAGCGGGTGTAGATGGCCCCGTCCTCGCGGAACAGGTTCACGGCCAGGCCGGGCTCGTCGGCCACCAGGTCGCTGTAGAAGTCCTGGAAATAGGCGCTCAGCAGGCTGACGTTGATGACCCCGCCGAAGTGGCCGTTGTGGTCCTCGTAGCCGATGCTGATGTCGACGATCTTCTCCTTGGTGGTGCGCGTGACCAGCGGCGCCGAAATGTAGCGCTGGCCCGGCGGCCGCAGGCGGTGGAACTGGAAATAGTCGCGGTCCGACACCTCGAAGACCGGCAGCTGCGCAAACCGGCTGCTGGCGATGGGCTTGCCCTCCGAGTCGATGATCCAGATGGACTGGATCTGCGGCTGGTCCTTGACCCTGGCGAGCAGGGCCGCATGCAGGTCCGCGGCATGGATGCGCAGCTCCTGCGGGCTGCGGCCGCTGACCATGGCGAGCACCCGGTCCTGCAGCGCTTCGGACGCGGCCATGACCTTGGAGGCGTGCTCGTGCGCCACCCTGAGCGAGCGGCTCACGCGCAGCTCGGCCTCCTCGCGCGCATCCACGTAGCCCACAGCACCGAACACCAGGTAGATGAACAGCGGCACCGCCACGCTCAGGATGACCAGCAGGCGCAGCCATTTCACCGAGGCCTGGGCTTTGGACTGGTTGTCTTTACGAACCACTGCGGTATCCCATGTCGTGGCGCCCGGCAAGGCGCGCCCGTTGTTGTGTCAAGGCTGGCGCGAGCCCGCCGGTCCTGGGGCCCGCGGCAAGGCCCCCCAAAGTATCAACCAAAAATGCACTCCCCGGTCAGCACCGGGCTGGCAGCCCTTCCGCCCAGGCTGCGGGCCAGGTAGGGCGCCGTGCGGCTGCCCCGGCTTTGCGCCACCTGCGCCGGCGTGCCCTGGGCCACGATGCGCCCGCCCTCCTCGCCCGCGCCGGGCCCGATGTCCATCACCCAGTCGCAGGCAGCCACAACGCGCATCTCGTGCTCGACCACCACCACCGTGTTGCCGGCGGCGACCAGGCCATCGAGCTGCACGAGCAGGCGGTCCACGTCGGCCGGGTGTAGGCCCGTGGTGGGCTCGTCCAGCACGTAAAGGGTGCCGCCGCGCTGCGTGGGCCGCTGCAGCTCGGTGGCGAGCTTGATGCGCTGGGCCTCGCCGCCGCTCAGCTCGGTGGCGGGCTGGCCCAGGCGCAGGTAACCCAGGCCGATGTCGCGCAGCACCGCCAGCGGGCGCAGCACCTGCGGCTCCTGGGCAAAGGCGTCGCAGGCCGCATCCACCGTGAGGCCCAGCACCTCGGCGATCGACAGGCCGTTCCAGCGGATTTCCAGCGTCTCGGTGTTGTAGCGCGCGCCGTGGCAGGCAGGGCATGGGGAGTACACGCTGGGCATGAACAGCAGCTCCACGCTGACGAAGCCCTCGCCCTCGCAGGTGGCGCAGCGGCCCTTGGCCACGTTGAAGGAAAAGCGCCCCGCGTCGTACCGGCGCTTGCGCGCGGCCGGCGTGGCCGCAAACAGCTTGCGCACCCCGTCGAACAGGCCCGTGTAGGTGGCCAGGTTGGAGCGCGGCGTGCGGCCGATGGGCTTTTGGTCCACCTGCACCAGGCGCCGGATGTGTTCGCTGCCGGCCGCAATGCGCCCGGCCACAGGGCCCCCCAGGGGCGAGGCATCGCCGGCAGCGGCCTCGCCATCGTCGGGCACGGCCACACCCTCATCCTCGTCGGCCGCCAGCGGCCGGCCCAGGTGGGCGGCCACCAGCTCCAGCAGGGCCTGGCTCACCAGGCTGGACTTGCCCGAGCCCGACACGCCGGTCACTGCCGTCATGCACGCCAGCGGAAACGCGGCATCGAGCCCCTGCAGGTTGTTGCGCGTGATGCCTTCGAGCCGCAGCCAGCCCTGGGCGGTACGGGGCGCGCGGGCAGGCAAGGCAGCACCGGCCTCGCCGAACAGGTAGTGCCGGGTCTGCGAGCGCTGCACCTGGGCCAGGCCCGCCGGCGGGCCGCTGTAGAGCACCTCGCCGCCCTGCTCGCCGGCGGCCGGCCCCACGTCCACCAGCCAGTCGGCGCGGCGCATGGTGGCCACGTCGTGCTCCACCACGAAGAGCGAATTGCCCGCCGCCTTGAGGCCCTGCAGTGCCGCCAGCAGCGCCTCGCCGTCTGCCGGGTGCAGGCCGGCCGAGGGCTCGTCGAGCACATAGACCACGCCGAACAGCTGCGACGAGAGCTGCGAGGCCAGGCGCAGCCGCTGCAGCTCGCCCGGTGAGAGCGTGGGCGTGCTGCGGTCCAGCGAGAGATAGCCCAGGCCCAGTTCGATCAGTGCCAGCACGCGCTTGCGCAGGTCGCCGGCCAGGCGCTGGGCGGCGATCACCTTTTCCTCGGACAGCCAGGGCGTGCGGTGCACGTCGGGGGCGGCGGCATGGGCGGCAGGCCGCTTGCGCCGGGCGCGGCCCGCGGGCGCATCGGGGGCGGGGTCGCCCTCGCCCAGCCGACCATCGGCGGCCGGCCGCAGCAGCTCGGCCAGCGCGGTGAGCGGCAGCTGCGACAGGCTGCCGATGTCGTGCCCGGCAAAAGTGACGGTCAGCGCCTCGGGTTTGAGCCGCTTGCCCCGGCACACCGGGCACAGCGTGCCCACCATGTACTGGGCCACGCGCTTCTTCATGAGCGCGCTCTGGCTGTGGGCAAAGGTGTGCAGCACATGGCGGCGCGCGCCGGTGAATGTCCCCATGTAGCTCGGGGTGAGCTTGCGCCGGATGGCGTCCTTGACCTCGGCCACGCTGAAGCCCGCATACACCGGCACCGTGGGCTGCTCGTCGGTGAAGAGGATCCAGTCGCGCAGCTTTTTGGGCAGCTTGCGCCAGGGCACGTCCACGTCGTGGCCCAGCGTGGTGAGGATGTCGCGCAGGTTCTGCCCCTGCCAGGCCAGCGGCCACGCGGCCACGGCGCGCTCGCGGATGGTCAGCGTGTCGTCGGGCACCATGGACTGCTCGGTCACCTCGTACACCCGGCCCTGGCCATGGCAGTGCGGGCAGGCCCCCTGCGGCGTGTTGGGCGAAAAATCCTCGGCATACAGCATGGGCTGGCCGTCGGGGTAATGGCCGGCGCGCGAGTACAGCATGCGCAGCGGGCTCGATATCGCCGTGACGCTGCCCACCGACGAGCGCGTGCTCGGCGTGCCGCGCTGCTGCTGCAGCGCCACCGCGGGCGGCAGGCCGTCGATGCTGTCCACCTTGGGCACGCCGGCCTGCACGATGAGCCGGCGCGCATAGGGCGCCACCGACTCCAGGTAGCGCCGCTGCGCCTCGGCGAACAGCGTGCCGAAGGCCAGGGACGACTTGCCCGAGCCGGACACCCCCGTGAACACCACCAGCGCATCGCGCGGAATGTCCACATCCACGTCCTTGAGGTTGTGCTCGCGGGCACCGCGCACGCGCACCATGCCGTGCTGGGAGGGGGAGAAATCGTCGGGGGAAGTGGCAGGCATCGGTGCAGGCGTGGTGGCAACAGGGGCTGTCTATCCTAACCAGCGCATGACCGCCGGCCGCATTCAGTCCTTGAGCGCCGACCCTGGCTCGGCCAGCTTGCGGTGCTGCTCGGCCAGCACCTGCGAGGGCGTGACCTTGGCCATGATGGCCTGCAGCTTGTTCTTGAGGCCATGCACGACATCGGCCTCGCCGTCCATCATGGCGGCAAAGCCCACCCTGGCCACATCGGCCGGGTCGGCCTTGCCGTCGTCGGCGCCCACCTGGGTATCGAGCATGTCGGCGCGCGCGAAGAACTCCGTGTCGGTGGCGCCCGGCATCAGGCAGGTGACGGTAACGCCCGAGTCCTTGAGTTCGTTGCGCAGCGCCGCCGCGAACGAGTCGATGAAGGCTTTGCTGCCGTTGTAGACGGCCTGGAAGCTGCCTGGCATGAAACCCGCAATGGAGCCCGTGATGAGAATGCGCCCCCGGCCGCGCCGGCGCATCGGGTGGCCCAGCTTGTGCAGCAGGTACAGGGTGCCGGTGATGTTGGTGTCGATCACATGCTGGATGTCGCCGAACTCCTGCTCCAGGAAGCCCTTGCCCAGGCCATGCCCGGCATTGGCCAGCAGTGCATCCACCGGCCGCCCGGCGATGGCGTCCACCAACTGGTCCACGCCCTGACGGCTGGCCAGTTCGGCCTGCACCACCTGCACCGTGGCGCCGAGCATGCCCAGGTCGCTGGCCGCCTGGTCGAGCGCCTGGTCGGCCGCGATCACCAGGTCGAAACCATTTTCTGCACAACAGCGTGCCAGGTGGTAGCCGATGCCGGACGAGGCTCCAGTGACGACGGCGAGAGGACGGGTGGTTGTGGACATGGCAGCACTCCTGAAACGCACCATTCTGGAATGGCCCGTCGGGCCGGGCCGTCAGCGGCCAGCGCGATGCCCGGGGTGCACCGTCCTACACCCCGCCTGGCGGCAACAGACTTGAGGCAAGACGGCCGCCATGTAGGACAACAGGCCGAAAGCGGGGAAACTGCTTCCTTCGCCCGGCCACCGTGATTACATTGCACCTGCCGTGCATGCCTTGCGTTTCAGAGCCGCAATGCATGCATGGTGCAAACTCCGCCAGGCGCAAGCTTGGGGGAGTTTTGTCTTTCAGGGAGGTGGGGGCGGTCTGCAGGCTGCGGCTCAGCGCACGGCGTTGTTCTTGAGCTCCTTGAGCAACAGCACCACCTGGTTGGAGGCGTGCCGGCAACTGGTCTTGAGCACCCTCTGCGACTGCTGCAGCTCGCCTGCCTGGAACAGGGTGACCACCGCGGCTGCCTGCTGGTGAAAGTACTTGTGCCGCGCCACCAGCATGCCAAAGGCAGTGTGCTGGCCCAGGCGTTCGCGCCCGGCCCCCTGCAGCCAGCGGCCGAGCTGGCAGCGGTGGTCCTGGCAGACCCGTTCCGGGCGCATCACCTCGGTGCTGCGGCCGTGGACCATGTCCTCCAGGCGGGCGCGCCAGGTTTCGTGCAGGGCAATGCCGGCATCGATCTCCATCTCCATCGCCAGGTGGTCGGCGTACTCGGCATCGAGCACGAGTTCGCTGGCGTTGTCATCTGCGTTCCATGCCGCTTCCGGGCTGGATCGGACCTGCTCGCGGACCCTGAGCAGCCGGCTGAAAAATCCCATCTGCATTCCTCTTGTTCTTGTGGCGCCGGTGGACTGCCGGCCAAACAGGTAGCCTGTCGATCCGCGCGCTCCATCCACTGGGTGTCGAGAGCGCGGTGTGGATGCTGAGGCAAGCGCCTCCCGAAATCCATAACCCAAATGATCTAGCCGCACGCGGATTCAGGCCCCCAACGCCCCGTGCAGATCGAGGGCGTTGTCCGTCGCGGCGCCGCTGGCCGTGTTGTCGAAGATGCACCACACACTGCCGGCTTCATGGGTGGCGGCCTGCAGCCGTGCGGCCAGGGCGCCGATGAGTGCGCCGTCGTAGGCCGAGTAGTACACGCGTGGCGATCCGTGCAGCCGGCAGTACACCAAGCCAGGCCAGCCGCCGGGCGCCCGCCCCGGGTCATGAAGCACCGGGTCGGCCAGCACCCGGGCCGCGCGCCAGTGGGCCAGCAGTGCGTTGCCTTCCGGCGTGAACCAGCTGGCATGGCGCGGCTCGACGGCAACCCCGCCCTCGCCATGCAGGTGGCGCAGGCTGCGAAAGAATGCATCGGTCACCGGCCGGTCGAGCGCAAGGCTGGGCGGCAGCTGCACCAGCAGGCAACCCAGGCGATCACCCAGTCCCGCTGCCTGGCCCAGGAAGGCCTGCAGCAGGGGTTCGGTGTCCTTCAGGCGCGCCGTGTGCGTGATGCTGCGCGGCAGCTTGGCGCAAAAGCGGAACGCAGGCGGCGTGGCTGCGGCCCAGCGCTCGTAGGTGGTGCGCTGGTGCGGCCGGTAGAAAGACGAATTGATCTCGACGGCCGAAAGGTGCTGCGCGTAGCGCTGCAGGTGGGCTGCGAGCGGCTCTGCCGTGGCAAAACGGTGCTGGCTGCTGCGCGGCAGGCCCCAGCCGGCGGTGCCTACGAACAGCGGGGCCGCAGGGGGATCGCCCGCAGGCAACGGGCTGCATCCCGCCTCGGAGGGCTTCATCCGGGAACCACGGACGCGCGGAACTTGGGACTGGGCTTCGCGCTGCGGGCATAGGGCCGCCATGCATGCAGCGGCTGGGCAAGGCGGTCCGCCACCACCCTCAGCACGGCCGGATTCCAGGGCATCCCGCAATGGCTGCCTTCGATCTCGATGGATTCGGACCGCCCCGTGCGCTTCATGTCCCTGCATGCTTGCCATGCCACCACGCCATCGCTGCGGCTGTAGATCGACGTGGCAGGAACGGGGGGCGCCTGGCGCAACCTTTCCAGCAACGCCGGGTGCGATGGTGGCATGCTGCCGTTCAAAAGGCGGTAGACCAGCCCGGCATTCGTGTGCTCCGCGGATCCCGCAAAGGGCGTCCCGATGGTGATCACCTGCCGCACGCGCGAGCGCAGCCGCTTGGCAACCTCACGCGCATAAATGCCACCCAGACTCCAGCCCACCAGGCTGATGGGGGCGGTGTGGCCAGCGGTGCGCTCCCGAACGCGTTGCGCCAGCGCGTCAAGCCAGCCATCGATCTCGCCCTTGGGGCCGGTGTTGAGCCCCTGCCCCCAATCAAGGGCGCGGTAACCCAGGCGCTCGCAAAATGCATGCAATGGGCGTACCACGGTGGCGTTGGCGCCCAGTCCCGGAAATACCACGACCGCATGCCGGTCGCCTCTGGGCAAGGCGGCTTCCCCCATCACATGGTGCCCCGCGAACTCCAATGCGGCGCGCACGGGTTCCAGCGCAAGCAACGCATACGAAGGGCGGCGGATGGGCGAGGTCGATCTGTGCATGAGGGCTCCGATGTGAATGGCCTCCATGGTGCGGCCACAAATGCCGGTGCAATGCACCATTTATCCCCCAGTTGGGGTCGGAGCGTTCTTACGCTGTCCACCCAATGTCGGGCAAGCCCCTTGCGATACTTGCCAGGAACTCACGCCCGGTTCAGGAACATCCGTGTGGCCTTGAGCCCCACGGGCGTCCAGTGCAGCGCCGGCGACATGGCCTGGACCAGCAGATCCCGCCGCTCGACGGCGTCCAGCGTGGGATAACGCTGCTCGAAGATCTCGAAGTCCGTGTCCAGGGCCGCTGGCGCAGGCTCGGAGCGCCCCCCCTTGGCGGCCTTGAGCCGTTCGGCCACGCGAAAGCTCATCTGCCGCTTGCCCGTGGCCGGGGTGGCGCCGGTCTCGAAGGGCGCCCCATCGGCACTTGCCGCACCACGGATCCAGTCGTGGATCACCTGCAGTTCGTAGGGAGAGAACACGCCGAACATCTCGGCACGCTCGCCCTGCAGCAGGTGCCAGAAGCGGCTGTCGGTCACGGGCTGGTTGCGTTTGATCCATTGGGCCTGTTCGAGCGCAGCCAGAAACGCAGGCAGGTCATCGGCGTTGGACAGCCAGTCGTTCACGCTGCGGCCGGCCACCTTGCAGAAGTCGGAATGCGCGCCATGGCCTGACGGCGCCTTGCGCGCCAGGATGGCCAGCACCTCCCTGTCGATGTCGAAGCCGTCGATCACATCCAGCGTGCTGACCCCCACGTTGCCCAGCTTGGCGCCTGCACGCACCCGGCGCCAGTAGTCTCCACCGTCGTCGATGCGCGGTGCGGCTTCCAGCGCTGCCACGCAGGCGCGCTTGGCATGCCCCGTGTCGGCATTGTCGACCGTGACGTGCAGCGTGAAATAGTAAGGGTCGATGCCCAGTTCATTGAGTTCGTAGGCGGTGATGAGCAGGTGCAGGGGCAACTGCTCGTAGCCCAGGTTAAAGCCCACGATCTCGGGCAGGAAATCCTGCGCATTCCATCCCAGCCCGACCTGCACCAGCCCCTGCTGGTACAGCGCGTCGGGCAGGTCATCGACGGGGTCAAGGCCGTAGTGGGCGAGCAGCGCGCGGTACAGCTTCACGTGGTTCTTGTCGGCCAGGCCGTCACCCAGTTCTTCCACATAGGTGGTGACCAGGTCCGACAGGCGGGAGTTGTCCGCATGCGCGCACAGGCCATACAGCCACGACCCGTCGACCAGCTTGGTGGGCGCGACATTGCGAAGAAAGTACAGGGCGTGGGCCCGGTTGGTGAAGTACCGGCGTGGTGCGCCGGCCTTGCGGGCATCCAGGTAGGCCTGGTACTGGCCGTGGACCCGCAAGATATTGGACTCCATCCAGGCCATCAGATCGGCAGGGTGCGCGGGCAGATCGTCGTCGCCCAGCTCCAACCCGTGCAGGGTCTCGCGCAGCAAGTCTGCAGCGGCCCCACGCTCCTGCGCGCTGGGGATATGGTTTGCCAGGCGGTCATAGAGGGGCGCGTAGAGCGCTGCTGCTCGCACAGCCGGGGCGGATGCGATGGCGTCAAGGGAAGCGATGGTCGTTTCGGAACGTGGGCGTTCCTGCAAATGGAGGTACATGGTGTGTTGTCGTTGGATATGGACTCAGGGTGGGCCCTTGCCATCTCCGCCACTATCGGGACAAGGCTCCCATGGGCGTGGGCAGCCTCCTACGACCGCTGGCTCGCCACCCCTTGCGGCCAAAGAAATCTACAGATAGCCCCATTGCCGCAGACGGGCCAGGCTTTCATCCGATACCCGCGCACCGATGTCGTTGCGGTAGCGCAGATTGGGCACGTAGACCTTGCGCGCCACGTCGAGCGCGCGAAGGCGCGCCGCCTCCACCGTCGGTGCGCACCCGGTGGCCACGCCCACGTAGCCGCAGGTGCCGCTGGTGACCAGGGAGCCCTGGCGCATCTCCACCTCGGCGAAGGCGATGGCCGCGCGCTCCGCGTGCGACAGGCTTTCGTCCAGGATCACCGGAATGCCCTTGGAGAGCTCTTCGTATCCCTGTGCATGGGGAAACGGCGGTACGGTGAGCACCACGCCCACCGCAAAGCCGGGTACCGTGGCGAAGTGGGTGTGCGAGCGGCGAAGCATTTTCAGGAAGATCGCTTCCCACGGTTCCCGGTGCAGGCTTTCGCAGATGGCATAACCGGGATAGCCAAAGCGGCTGGTGAACTCCAGCGGCCACAGCCCTTGCGCGTTGGCCATGAGGTTCACATTGATGTAGCCGCAATAGCCGCCATCGCGCAGCACGCCCGCCAGGGGTTCCAGGACCAGCTCGCGCAGCCTGCCGCTGCCGCCGTAGCTGACCACCGTGCCCATCTCGCCCGTCAGCTCCCCCAGTTCCCCGGGAAAGAAGCGCTTGTGCTCGAAGTCGATGCATGCCGTCTCGAGAAACTCGGCACCGTTGAAATACCCGCCCACGCCAATCTCGATGCCATCGATGTATTCCATGAGCACGAAATCCGGGGAGGGCACGGGTGCTTCGTGCGCAGTGTAGAACTCCAGCAGCGCGGCCAGGTCGCTGCTGTCGCCCTTCTGGGCAATGTAGTTCCTGGTGCGCGGGCTGGCGGCGCCGTTGAACTTGAGCACGAAGCGCTGGCGCCGGGCGGCGAGAAAGTCCACGGCCTGGCGGTAGGAGGTGAACGAATGGCTTGCCGCAGTGCGCAGGCCAGCCTGCCGGAGCACGGACTGGCCATACTCGCGCTCGGCCTCCAGCCGGTCGCCCAGGGCGCTGCCACCGATGACCTGGAAGCCTTGCGCCCGCAAGGCGTCCTGCACCTCGCCCTGGTCCGCCGTCTCGAAAAGGATCAGTCCCTCGGGCCCGGCCTGCCGGACCCAGCCGAGCTCCGTGTTCCAGTCGTCCGTGCGCGTGAGCATGCCCGCGAACACGCCATGGCTGGCCGGATCACGGACGAACACCCTGACCTCGTGCCCCCGTGCCTGCATGCCGCCGTACATGGCGGCCAGGTCGTTGCTGGCCCCGATGCCCAGGATCCTCATGCTGCCGGCTTGTGCACCACCAACCCGATCGCGGCGATCCGGTCCACCGGGGCGTACTCGGGCCGGTCGAGTTCCTCGCCAAAGACATCGGAGTCGATCTCGCGCCGCGTGAAGTGGCAAGCTGCGCGTGCTGCCGTGGCGGCAGCCCACTCGGAAAAGGGGTCCACGCCCTGCACCACGGCGGAGCCGGTGTACAGGATGAGCCGGCCACCAGGGCGCAGGTGGGCGATGGACTGTTCAAGGATGCGCTGCGAGAGCCCTTCGCCATAGTCGCCACCACCGTGCCGGTAGATGCGCTTGGCCGCATCGACCAGATAGGGCGGGTTGGAGACGATCAAATCGAAATCGCCCACCACATCCTGGAACAGATCGGTCTGGGCGAAGGTGCAGCAAGTGCTCTGCGCGAGGCGGGCATTGGCCTGCGCCAGCACCAGCGCCTGGGGATTGATGTCCGCAAGCACCAGCTCCTGAACGCTGTTTCCGGCCGCGCGCGCCGCCACGATTCCACCCGGCCCGCCGCCGCAGCCCATGTCCAGCACCCGGCTCGCGGCCCCCACGGGGCGCACGGCCAGTTCGGAGCCGATAAGGGCCGCGAACCGATAGGTATCGGGGCCGAAGAAGACCGCATCCTCCTCCAGCGTGGGAAAACCCGAGTGGGCATACAGCCCACCGGCGAGGCTGCTGTACCGCACCGTGCTTTTGCGCAGGCCACCCTCCAACTCCGCGATGAGCTGTGCTGAAACCAGTTTCTCCGATAACAGCGCTGGTAGCAGTGCGCTATCGAAGGGCAGGTTCCAGCCAAAGGCATCGCGCAGGTCGCACGCAGGCAGGTCGCCCCGGTTGCGCAGCACCCGCTGGTGGGTCAAGGGCGTGACCGTCGTGAATTCATAGTTGCGGGCTTTCAGGTAGACGCCCAACTCAACCAGTGCAGCAATGCGTTGTTCGTCCATGGCGTGGTCAGCATCCTCGGTACAGGTAGGCCTCGAAGCGGTTACCCAGGCATTTCCCGAGTTCGCTTTGCGGAATATCCGCAGTTGTAGCGGGTACCTTGGCAGGAATTTCGTCCCCCTCCACCAGACCCACAGCGGCAGAAGCGCCATAGGCGACCATGGCCAAACCTGCGCCGATGAAAGACACGGCGCTGGCCGCAGGGGGGCGTTGCTGCAACATGGTGACCTCCAAGGGTGTCGAGAGAGCATCATGTTCCCTGGCCAATAGGCGCTCACCTGTAGGAGAAGTGGCAGAACACCGGTCATCAGGGGAGCACCTCCATCCCCTCCTTTCAACGCAGGAACTGGTGAGCGCTGGGAAGGGCGGCACCCTGGCCGCCATCAACGCCATTGTCTTACCCCGCGTACCGTGGCGCGCTGAAAAAATGGGTCCATCCGGCGGATATCACCCGCCAAGCAGGAGCAAGCCATGAACACCCATACCACCCCGTCCCCTTCCTCCTGGCCGTTCCCGGCTGCCGATCATTTCCGACGCCAAGCCGCCACCACCCGCCCGGAGCCCGAACCGGAGGAACAGGACGACACCCCGGACCATGTGGAGCAGGAACTCGTGGACGAGCAACTCGAACGCGACCGCAAGGCCTCGCGGGCCGTGGACAGCAAGATTCCCGGCCGCAGCGCCCCACCGTGAAGGCGCTCGCGGGCCACGCAGGGGCGCGGCGGCGAAGGCAGTGAAGCCCCTGCCCCGCCGGCCGCCGCTCACTGGATCAGGTTGTTCTTGAGTGCGTAGTACGTCAAGTCGCTGTTGGAATCGAGGTGCAGCTTTTCCATCAGGCGCGTGCGGTAGGTGCTCACGGTCTTGACGCTCAGCGACAGGTCTTCGGCGATCTCGCCGACGTTGGCGCCCTGGGCGAGCTTGAGGAACACCTGGAACTCGCGCTCGGACAGATGTTCGTGCGCGGGCCGCTCACCGGGGCGGTTGAGCTGCTGGGCCAGCAGTTCGGCCACGGTGGGCGTGAGGTAGCGCTTGCCCAGCGCGATGACGCGGATCGCCTCGACGATCTCGGAGGGCTTGCACTCCTTGTTGAGGTAGCCGCTCGCGCCCTGGCGGATCAGGTTGATGGCGTAGTGCTCCTCGGGGTAGCCACTGAGGATGAGGATGCCCATGTCTGGCGCCTTGGCGCGCAGCATGGACATGGCATCGAGGCCGCTCTGCCCGGGCATGGCCAGGTCCATCACGAGCACGTCGATGTCGTGCTCGCGGATCAGGTCGATGGCTTCGCGCCCGTTGCCGGCTTCTCCTTCCACCCGCAGGTCCACGTGGTCGGCCAGGAACTGGCGCAGGCCTGCACGAACGATTTTGTGGTCATCCACGATGCCGATCTTGATCATTTTGGTTTTTTCTATGGTTGATGAGAAAGCTGAAATGGGGTGAATTCGGTTCAGTCCTTGGCGCTGTAGCCCAGCAGGCGCATGGCGCCCGACAACGAGACGGCGGCCGCCGCGTAGCCCTGCCAGGGCGCATTGCCCTGGCGCAGGCGCTCGCCTACGGTGCGCACCGTCCAGTGCGCGCCGCTGGTGAGCGCGTCCAGTTCCTTCCAGGCCACGGGCACCGAGATGCCCATGCCCTCGCGCGAGCGCGCGGACCAGGCGCTCACGGTGGTGGCCCCACGCCCGTTGCGCAGGTAGTCCACGAAGATCTTGCCCACCCGGTTGCGCGGGCCGCTCTTGGCAACGAAGCGCGCGGGAATGGTCTCGGCCAGGTGCTGCACCACGGCCTGCGAGAAGCCCTTGACCGTGTCCCAGCCCTGCAGCCGCTTGATGGGCACCACCACGTGCAGGCCCTTGCCGCCGCTGGTCTTGAGGAAGGCCGGCAGGTGCAGCTCCTTGAGCATCACCTGCACCAGCTGGGCCGCCTGTTGTACCTGCTCCCAGGACACGCCCTCGCCCGGGTCCAGGTCGAAGGTCATGCGGTCGGGGCGCTCGATCCGGTCCTTGCGCGCGTTCCAGGTATGGAACTCCAGCACGTTCATCTGCGCGGCCGACAGCAGGCCCTCGGGCCGGGCCACTTCGAGCAGCGGCGCATGGCCTGCGTCGAGCGCCGGATCGAGCAGCGCCACGCCTTGCATGCTCCCCTTGTCCAGGTGCTTCTGGAAGAACAGCTCGCCGCCCACGCCGTCGGGCGCGCGCACCAGCGACACGGGCCGGCCCTTCAAGTGCTCCATCATCAGCGGAGCCACGGTGGCGTAGTAGCGCACCAGCTCGATCTTGGTGATGCCGGATGCGGGGTCGATCACGCGGTCGGGGTGCGAGATGCGCAGCGCATCCGGCAGGGATGCCGCGGCGGCCCTGGCCCTGCGTGCAACCGGTGGTTTCTTCTTTTTCTCGATGGCGGCCATGGCCTGGGGTTTCTCCTGCACGATGGCTTTGGCGGGCTTGTCCGCGCGCAGGCCATGGAACACCGAATGGCGGATACGCCCTTCCTTGGTCCACTCGGCAAACGACACCTCGGCCAGCAGGCGCGGCTTGATCCAGTGGGCCTTCTTGCCAACCGCCGTGCCCTCGGGGAACGGGCTTTTGGTGGTGTGCAGCGCCGTAAGCCTGGTAGCCAGTTCCTGCAGGGTGTGCTCGCTGAAGCCCGTGCCCACGTTGCCCGCATAGCGCAGCGCGCCATCGTCGCCATGCACGGCCAGCAGCAGCGAGCCGATGCCGGTGCGCGAGCCCTGCGGGTCGGTGAAGCCGGCGATCACGAACTCCTGCCGGTGGCTGCACTTGAGCTTGATCCAGTCGGCATTGCGCCGCGAGGCATAGGGCGCCGCCTTGCGCTTGCCGACCACGCCCTCGAAGCCCAGGTGGCAGGCCGAGGACACCAGGTCCGAAGGCTGGGCCTCGAAGCTCTCGCTGAAGCGCACGCGGTCGGTCGCCACCTGCTCCACCAGGGCGCGCAGCCGCTCGCGGCGCTCCACCACGGGCAGGCCGCGCAGGTCGTGCCCGTCGGCATAGGGCAGGTCGAACAGGTAGTACACCAGGTCCTTGGCCACGCTGGCATCGAAGGCGTTCTGCAGCGCCTGGAAGTCTGGCGTTCCGTGTTCGTCCATGGCCACCACTTCGCCGTCGAGCCAGCCGGAGGACAGCGGCAACTCACCGATGGCCTTGACCAGCTGCGGCATGCGGTGCGTCCAGTCGTTGCCGTTGCGCGTGAACAGGCGCACGGAGCGGTTGTGCACCCGCGCCAGCAGGCGGTAGCCGTCGAACTTGAGCTCCCAGAGCCAGTCCGTTGTGTCGGCCGGCGGCTTGTCCACCAGGGTGGCCAATTGGGGTGCCAGGGTGTCGGGCAGCGGCACCTTGGGCCGCTTCGCGGTCCGGGCCGGCGGTGCCTCGGCGCGGGCGATGCCGGCAGGCCCGGGCGGAGCCAGGGGCGCGAGTGACGTCACGCTGTCGGGCATTTCTTCGACCACGCTGAACTCGGCGGCAGGCCGCTCGAAATCGTCGTGCTCCTTGATCAGCAGCCAGGGGGCTTGTTTTTCGCCGCCCTTGCCATGCATGCGCACCAGCGTCCAGTGGCCTTGGAGCTTGTGGCCGTGCAGCGCGAACTTGAGCTTGCCCTTGAGGTAGCCCTCGGCCGCATCGCCCACGGGCACCCAGTAGCCCCGGTCCCAGACGATGACCTTGCCCGCACCGTACTGTTTGGGCGGTATCTGGCCTTCGAAGGTGTTGTACGAAATCGGGTGGTCCTCCACCTGCACGGCCATGCGCTTGTCGGCGGGGTCCAGGCTCGGGCCCTTGGGCACGGCCCAGCTCTTCATGGTGCCGTCGAGCTCCAGGCGCAGGTCGTAGTGCAGGCGGCTGGCCCAGTGCTTCTGGATCACGTACTGCAGCGCTTGCCCGCCCGCCTCGCCGCCCTCGGCCGGCTCGGGCGTGATGGCAAAGTTGCGCTTCTTCTTGTAGAGAGCGAGCGAGTCGGTCATCTGCGGGTCTTTCGCCATGGCTCAGGCCGCCCGGCGGGGCGGCGCCTTCTTGGCTGCCGTCTTCGCGGCCGTCTTGCGCGCCGGTGCTTTCTTGGCGGGGGCCTTTTTCGCCGCAGGCTTGGTGGCGGCCTTGCGGGCGGCGGGCAGCGGGGTCACCGAAGCCGCCTTGCCGGTGGCCTTGGCTCCGGTGGCCTTGCCGCCCTTGCCCTGCAGGCTGCGCTTGAGCAGTGCAGTCAGGTCCAGCACGTCGGCACCGGCCGGGGCGCTTTCCTTGCCACTGTCGACCTTGACCACTGTGGCGGTCTCGCCCGAGGCCACCTTGGTCTCGACGAGCTTGTGGATCTCCTGCGCAAACGAGTTGCGAAAGCCGTCCGCGTCCCAGGGCTGGGTCATGTCGTCGATGAGCTGCAGCGCCATGTCCATCTCGGCCGGCTTGATGCCGGCGGCCTTGGCATCAAGCGGCGGCAGGTTCAATTGCTCAAACGAGCGGATCTCGCCGCCCCAGCGCAGCAGGTTCAGGATGAGCGCGCGCCCGCAGGGGATCAGCACCGCCAGGTGCTGCTTGGTCTGGATGACCACCTTGGCCACGCCCACCTTGTTGCTCTGGCGCAGGGCCTCGCGCAGCAGCGCATAGACCTTCTCGCCGCGCTTGAGCGGGGCCGTGTAATAGGGCCGCTCCAGGTAGACGAAGGGGATCTCGTCGGCATCGAGGAAGGTCTCGATCTCGATGGTCTGCGTGATCTTGGGGTAGGCCGCGGCAATCTCCTCGGGCGTGAGCACCACGTAGTGCCCGTCCTCGTACTCGATGCCCTTGACGATGTCGGCCGTGGCGATCTCCTTGCCCGTGACCTTGTTCACGCGCTTGTAGCCCACGGGCTCCATGGAGCGCTTGTCGAGCCAGTCGAAGTCGATGCCCGAGTCCACTGTGGCCGAGTACAGGCCGACGGGTATGTGCACCAAACCAAAGCTGATCGCCCCCTTCCACATCGTGCGCGTGGAGGTGGGTGCCTTGCCTTCGTCTTCGGTTGCCCGCGCCATCGCGTTGCCCTCTTCAGCGGGCGTGGCTCAGGTACTCGCGTACCTTGTCGGCCGAAGGGCCGACGGCGGCCACGGCCTCGCGCAACTGCGCCTCAGTCACGCCCAGGCTGTTGCTCCAGTCGCGCACTTCATAGTGCTCGCTGAGGTTGATAAAATGGCGGTCCTGTGCGGTCTTGTCCTTGTCGTCGCTCATGGTGTTTTCCTTTCCAGAAGGTGCTTTGGAAAGTAACACCCACCTAAGGGCAGCCTTGTAGGACAGCAGCCGCTCCGCCTCCCGGCCAAGCGCCCGAAAGGGATCAGAAGATCGGCAGCCGGATGTTCAGGTGCGGCCCGGCCGTGAGGTCGAAGACATCGGCCTTCGCCAGGTCAGGGCTGTGGTGGAACTGCGCCTCGACGTACTCCGCCGTGAGCTGGCTGGCGATGGCCTCCAGCAGGGCGTGGGCCGTGTCCAGCCCACCGGCTGCGAAGCCGTTGCCCTCCAGCGTGTAGCTGTAGCGCCCATTGCGGTGGCTGACCAGGGCCAGCGCGATCAGATGCCCCTCGGTATCGCCCGCGTACACCCTACCCCCTGGGTAATAGAGGGTGTAGCAGCGCACTTTCTGCAGCTGGTCCTGACCGGGCGCGTGGGAGATGGCAACCTCCGGGGATGGCGGGTTGAAAAGTACGTTGGCTGCGCAGGCAACCGACTTGGCAAATTTTGCGGCGTGAACCGTCTCTGCGCAAGGGCCGGTGCCCACCGCGCAGCGCAATCCGGTCGTGTCCTACAGTGAGGCGGTCAGGGATTTCCTACGATGCTTACGTCCGGTCACGGCCGGAGCATCGCCAGCCCTTCATTCCATCTCCACCTGATCGCGCACCGATGGCCGCCACCCGTACAAAGCAGAAAGCCCCGCCCACAACGCCCGCCGGCATTGCCAAGTCGCCCACCGGCATCTCCGGCCTCGATGAAATCACCGAAGGCGGCCTGCCCGCCGGGCGCCCCACCCTGGTGTGCGGCGCAGCGGGCTGTGGCAAGACCATGCTGGCCGCGGAATTCCTGGTCCGAGGGGCTACCGAATACGACGAGCCCGGCGTGTTCATGATGTTCGAGGAGTCGGCCGACGAACTGGCCGAGAACATGCGTTCTCTGGGCTTCGACCTCGAAAAGCTGCAGCGGCAGAAGAAACTGGCACTGGACTTCGTGCGCGTGGAGCGCAGCGAGATCGAGGAGACCGGCGAGTACGACCTCGAAGGCCTGTTCATCCGCCTGGGCTATGCCATCGATTCGATCGGTGCCAAGCGCGTGGTGCTCGACACCGTGGAGGCCCTGTTCGCGGGCGTGCCCAACCATGCCATCCTGCGCAGCGAGCTGCGCCGGCTGTTCCGCTGGCTCAAGGACAAGGGGGTCACGGCCATCATCACCGCCGAGCGCGGCGACAGCGCCTTCACCCGCTATGGACTGGAGGAGTATGTAGCCGACTGTGTGATCCTGCTGGACCACCGCATCGCAGAACAGGTCTCCACCCGACGCCTGCGTGTGGTGAAGTACCGCGGCTCGGCCCATGGCACCAACGAGTACCCCTTCCTGATCGGCCGCACCGGCCTGTCGGTGCTGCCCATCACCTCGCTGGCGCTCAACCACCAGGCCTCGCGCGAGCGCGTCTCCACCGGCATCGCCGGCCTGGACGACATGCTGGGTGGCCGAGGGGTATATCGGGGCAGCAGCCTGCTGGTCTCGGGCGCGCCCGGCACGGGCAAGAGCAGCATTGCTGCCAGCTTCGCGAATGCCGCCTGCGCACGTGGCGAAAAAGCCGTGCTGTTCGCCTACGAGGAATCCGAGAGCCAGTTGCTGCGGAACATGGAGTCCATCGGACTGAACCTGCGCCGTTGGGTAGACAAGGGCCTGCTCAGGATTGAATCCACGCGCCCCACCCTTCAGGGCCTGGAGCAGCACCTGGTGCACATGTACGACCTGGTGCGCGAATTCGCGCCCAGCGTGGTTGTCGTGGACCCCATCAGCAACCTGACCTCGCAGGGCGATGACGCCGGGCTCAAGATCACGCTGATGCGGCTCATCGACTTCCTCAAGACCCAGGGCACCACGGCGCTGTTCACCAGCCTGACGGCCGATGCGGCCAACACCCCCCTGGCCACCTCGGAGGTCGGCGTGTCCTCGCTGATGGACAGCTGGCTGCTGCTGGCCAACGTGGCCGTCAACGGCGAGCGCACGCGCACGCTGCAGGTGCTCAAGTCGCGCGGCATGCCGCACTCCAACCAGGTGCGCGAGTTCGTCTTTTCCGACACGGGCGTGGACCTGGTGGACGTGTACCTCTTTGGCGACCAGGTGCTCACCGGCACGGCACGCATCGCCCACGAGGCGCAGCTGCTGGCCACCAACGACCTGCGCGGGCGCGACCACGCGCGCCGCCTTCGCGACCTGGCCAACCGCCGCAAGACACTGGATGCGCAGATCGCGGCCCTGAATGCGCAAGCCCTGGAGCGCGCCGGCGAGGTGGAGTTCGAGATCGAGCGCGAGCAGCTGGAAGCCCAGGGCGTGCAGGATCGCGCGCGCAGCATCGCGGCCAGGCGCGGCACCAGCGGCAGCGCCGCCAGCAAACCCGCCGCACGCAAAGGCTGACTTCCATGGCAACAATCACCCCCCTGCGCGAAAAGGCATCCGCCACGTCCGCCAAGCCCGAATGGCAGCTCAGGCTGTACGTGGCCGGCTCCACGCCCCGCTCCGCCGCCGCGCTGGAGAACCTCAAGCGCCTGTGCGAGACGCACCTGGCGGGCCGCTACAGCATCGAGGTAGTGGATCTGCTGGTCAACCCGCAGCTGGCGGCCGGCGACCAGATCCTGGCCGTGCCGACGCTGGTGCGCAAGTTCCCCGAGCCGATCCGCAAGATCATCGGCGACCTTTCGAACGAGGAGCGCGTGCTCGTCGGGCTGGATGTGAAGCCCCTCGTCTGAACCCCATGACCGAAACCCGCCATGTTGCGCACCGCGATCAGCCAGCCGAGGTTTCGCCCCTCAACGACTATCGGCTGTATGTGAGCATGGCCTCGCCCATATCATTGCGTGCCATCGCCAACGCGCGCCGTATCCTGCAGGAGGCCTATCCCGGCGCGCACCAACTCACAGTGTTGAACATCGCCGAGAACGTGGATGCGGCGCGGGCCGACCAGATCATCGTGTCGCCCACCCTGCTGCGCCTGGCGCCGCTGCCGCAGCGCCGCTTTATCGGTGACCTGTCGGACCTGGGCCGCTTGCGCAAGGCCTTCGGCCTGCTGCCATCGCCGGGGGCCGCATGACGGCGGACGCATTCGAACCGAGCCTGGGCAGCGAGGGCGACCTCACCGCCGAGAACGCCACCCTCCGGTTGCGGCTGCAGGAGCTGGAGGAAACGCTGCACGCCATCCACACCGGCGACGTCGATGCGCTTGTGGTGAACAACGCCATCTATACCCTGGAGAGTGCGCACGCGGCCACTGACCAGTTGCGCCAGGACGTGCTGGGCCAGATGGAGGACGCCGTCTTCGCCTTCGACCAGGACGGGCTGGTGATGTACGTCAACACCGCCGCGGAGCGGCTCTACGGCGTGCAGTCCTCCGACGTGCTGGGCCAGCCCCGGCAGTTCATCTTCACCGAGATGCCCGGCAGCGGCGGGGAGGACGCCGCTGTGAGCGCCCCCGGCGCCCCCCTGGCCACGTTGGGCACCGTGCACCGCGTGAACGATGGCCGGCTGATCGACGTCGAGGCCGTGGTCTCGCCCCTGCTCGGCCCGCTGGGCCGGCCCCTGGGCTCGCTGGCCGTGGTGCGCGACGTCACCCAGCGCCGGCGCGCCGAGCATTGGCGCAACCTGCTGGCGCGCCTGCCTGAGCGGCTGCGCGAGGTGGGCGAGCTGCCGGCCATCGCCGCCGAAGGCGCGCGCCTGCTGGGCGAAGCACTGCGCGTGGACCGGGCCTGCTACGGCAGCATCGACGCCACGGGCGAGCTGTGCACCATCGACCAGGACTGGAGCGGCCATGGCCTGGCCACGCTGGCTGGCACCTGGCGCGTGAAGGACCTCGCCTCCTTCTCCGATGTGCTGCGGCGCGGTGACCCCCTGGTGGTGGCCGACACCGCAGCCGACCCCGCCCGCTACCCCCGGGGAACGCTAGATACCCAGGGGGTGGGAGCCCTGCTGAGCGTGCCGCTGATCGAGCAGGGCCAGCTCGTGGCCATCCTCTTGCTGCACTACGGCGGCACGCGCCAGTGGACGCTGGAGGAAGTCGACTTCGTGCACGAGTTCGCCGAGCGCATCCGGTCGGTTTCCGAACGCGTGCGCAGTGCCAACGCCCTGGCACTCAGCGAAGCACGGCTGCGCGATGTGAACGAGAATCTCGAAGCCGCCGTGGCGGCGCGCACGGGCGAGCTGATGGCCGTGGAAGAGGCACTGCGCCAGTCACAGAAGATGGAAGCCGTGGGCCAGCTCACGGGCGGCATAGCCCACGACTTCAACAACCTGCTGGGCGCGGTGAGTGCCAGCCTGCAGGTGCTCAAGGTGCGCATGCGCCAGGGCAAGCTCGACCAGGCAGAGCGCTACATCGCCATGGGCCAGGACTCGGTCAAGCGCGCAGCGGCGCTGACCCAGCGCCTCCTGGCCTTTGCCCGGCGCCAGACACTGGACCCCAAGGCCACCGACCTGAACCGCCTGGTGGCCGGGCTCGAAGAGCTGGTGCGCCGCTCGGTCGGGCCGGACGTGCAGGTCGAATGCACGGCGGCCGAGGGCCTGTGGACCACCCGCGTGGACCCCTCGCAACTTGAGAACTCGCTGCTCAACCTGTGCATCAACGCGCGCGACGCCATGCTGCCCGGCGGCGGGCGCCTGGCCATCGCCACTACCAACATCGCGGCCACGGACGGTATGGTGCGCAGTCAGGGCCTGCCGGTGGCCGACTATGTGTGCCTGTCCGTCACCGACACCGGCTCGGGCATGCCGGCCGAGCTCATCGAGCAGATCTTCGACCCCTTCTTCACCACCAAGCCCACGGGCCAGGGCACGGGCCTGGGCCTGTCGATGGTGTATGGCTTCGTGCGCCAGTCGGGTGGCCACGTGCGCGTGCAATCCGAGGTGGGCGTGGGCACCACCATGCGCCTGTACCTGCCACGCCACGACGGCCAGGTGCTGGAAGACGCGGCGGAAAGCCCCGCCGACAGCGTGCAGCAGGGCGATGGCGAAACCATCCTGGTGGTGGAGGACGAAAGCACCATCCGCACCCTGACGGTGGAGGTGCTCAAGGACGCCGGCTACGTGGTGGTAGAGGCCCACGACGGCCCCAGCGCCCTGCGCACCCTGGCCTCCATGCGCCGCGTGGACCTGCTACTCACCGACGTGGGCCTGCCCGGCGGGCTCAACGGCCGCCAGGTGGCGGACGCGGCACGGCAGGACCGGCCGCAGCTCAAGGTTCTGTTCATCACCGGCTTTGCCCAGAACGCTGCCGTGGGCAACGGCCTGCTCGATGCGGGCATGGAAGTCATGACCAAGCCTTTTGAGCTCACGGCCCTGGCCAGGAAGGTGCGCGACATGATGGATGGCCAGACCGACCGTACCCGGGCCGCACGCTGACCCTGGCCCGTACCTGGCGGTGGTGCTGCCAGTACCGGCTGGGTTGGAAGAAGGTTAGGTCAGGAACGTCGCATCGTTGGCAATGGCGTTGCAGTAACCGTCGCCCCCCATCCGGAAATACAGGGGCGAGGCATGGACGATGGCCAGGAAGGCCCCGAACAGATGCGCCGGCAGCGTGAGCGTGCCGATCGCCTCGCGAGATGCAATGCTGAAGCTGGGCGCCGGCAGATCGGGTGCCAGAGAAAAGCCGATCAGCAAGGTGGTATGGGTCTGCCCCGCCTTATTGCCCGTCAGCTCGATGGAGCCGACACAACGCTCCACCGTGTAGACCCCGTTGGAGCAGGCTTCATGGCCTGCGTGCGCGGCCACGCGAAACGCCCTGGCCTTGATAATGCCGCCCACTTGCCAGTCGGTCGAGAGATCGACCGGCGCGAAGGGATGGGTTTTTCCTCGGGGTCGGGAATGGGGAAGAAATTCTTGCATGGTGAACAACAGGGCATGCAGGCATACCGCTAATTTGGGTTGACGCATCCGGCCATGCCGGTACGCGCGGATTTCTTCCAGTGCCTTGTGGCCACACCGGGCCGCAAAGCTGCGAACGAATGGCCTGCGGGTTGGGCCTGGCCTCACACAGCAGGAGGATCGGTCTCCCGCTCAGGATGGCGATGGCGGGCAATGCCCTGGATGAAGGCCCCGAAGTCCGCTGGCGTGGAACCCAGGAACAGCCCGGGATCGGGATCTCCCGAAGGCAGCGTCGACGGGATCTGGGCCTTGAGCATCAAGGCCGAGGACGCGGGCATGACCAGGATGGTCTTGCAATGCCGGTGCTGGTCCTTGAGGAACTCCATCGTGTGGCCGTCGGTCGCCAGCATCCGCACACCCTCTTCCCCATCGGGCAGCGCCAGCGCATCGAACAGGAAGCCCGGTTCGTTCTCCAGCGATGCATCCGCGTCGATGGCTACCTGGTCGGCCGTCTTCACCGGACCAATGCGGGGCGCCACGAAGCGCGGCACGGCGCCCTGCGCAAACAGGGCCGCGTGCAGTTCCACGGCGCTCTGACCGACGATGCCATCGGCCACCAGGATGGCAATCTTTCGCCCCTGGATGCTGCCGTCGCCAGGGCGTGCAAGCAGTGACAGTGCGGGCGAAGCTGCCACCTCGGGCTTGGGCGGCTTGGCCAGGGCCCGGGGCATGGCGTCCGGCAAGGCCGCCATGCCGATGCCGGTGGCGACCTGCCGGGCCAGGTCATCCGACACGTTGCGCAGCGAGGAGACCATGCGCTCACGGATCGCCGGCACCGTGACCTTGCTCAGCTCGAAGCGGAAGGCGGCGGCGATGTGGGCCTGCTCTACCGCGGTCTGGCTGTCGAAGAACAGGGTGGCCTGGGTGTAGTGGTCGGCAAACTTCTCGGGTTTGGCACGCACCTTGCCCTGGGCTTCCTTGGCCTCGATGCGGGCGGGCACGGAGACAAAACCCTGGGCTGCCCCGGCCTGGAACGGGCAACCACCCCCTAGCGAGTTCGGCTCGTACGCCACCTTGCCGCGATGGATGGCCTGGCGGTGCATGCCGTCGCGCTGGTTGTTGTGCACCGGGGCGATGGGCGAGTTGATGGGCAGCTCGTGGAAGTTGGGTCCGCCCAGTCGCGAGATCTGCGTGTCCACGTAGGAGTGGATGCGGCCCGCCAACAGGGGGTCGTTGGAGAAGTCGATGCCCGGCACCACGTGCGCAGTGCAGAAGGCCACCTGCTCGGTCTCTGCAAAGAAGTTGTCGGGGTTGCGGTTGAGCACCATGCGGCCGATGGGGCGGATGGGCACCAGCTCCTCGGGGATCAGCTTGGTGGCATCCAGGATGTCGAAGCTGAACGCGTCGCCCTGCTCTTCCGTGAACACCTGCACGCCGAGTTCGAACTCGGGGTAGGCGCCGCCCTCGATGCGCTCCCACAGGTCGCGGCGATGGTAATCCGGATCGGCGCCGGAAATCTTCACCGCCTCGTCCCACACCAGCGAATGGGTGCCGGCCTTGGGAGTCCAATGGAATTTGACGAACACCGACTCGCCCGCCGCATTCACGAAGCGGAAGCTGTGCACACCGAAGCCCTGCATGGTGGCATAGCTGCGTGGAATGCCGCGGTCGGACATCACCCACATCAGCATGTGGGTGGACTCGGGCATGAGCGAGACGAAATCCCAGAAGGTGTCGTGCGCGCTGGCGGCCTGCGGCATCTGGTGGTGCGGCTCGGGCTTGACGGCATGCACCAGGTCCGGAAATTTCATCGCATCCTGGATGAAGAACACGGGCATGTTGTTGCCCACCAGGTCCCAATTGCCTTCGTCGGTGTAGAACTTGACAGCAAAGCCGCGCACGTCGCGCGCCGTGTCCTTGGAGCCGCGTTCGCCCTGCACGGTGGAAAAGCGCACGAACACCGGGGTGACCTTGCCGGCCTCCTTGAACGGAGCGGCGCGCGTCAGGTCGGTCAGGGGTTCATAGCACTCGAAGAAGCCATGGGCACCGGAGCCCCGGGCGTGCACGATGCGTTCGGGAATACGCTCATGGTCGAAGTGCGTGATCTTCTCGCGCAGGATGAAGTCCTCGAGCAGCACCGGGCCGCGCTCGCCGTACTTGAGCGAGTTCTGGTTGTCGGCTATGGGCACGCCCTGGTTGGTGGTGAGCACCTGGCCGGCGGAATCGACACGCACGCGGTCCAGCGGCGCGATGGTGGCGTTCACGCCTTCTGGCGCCACCGTGCCGGTCTTGGCGCTGCTGTTTTCCTCGGAGACAGTGCTGCCCGATGGCAGGCGCGAAGCCGGCTCGGCAGTGGCGCCCTGCGCGGGGTTCACGCCGTTGGCAAAGCCGTGCTCGCCGGCCTTGTTGGGGTTGTAGGGCCTGGCGGCGACAAGCTCGTTGGTCTGTATCGCCCTGGCGGACAGCGCATCGACAGCGCCCGCCATGGCAGAGGGTGCACTGTCGGTATTTCTGGCGGGCGCAGCATCTGCGCTTTTCTTGCCGGCCTTGGCGCTCTTGGGGTCTTGGATCATGGGGAACCTTGCTTCAGGTGATGGGAAATTGGCGAGAAGCTTCAGGGTAGGCGCATGGCCTCACGAAGATGTAGGACACACGCTGCAGTTGGCCTGACCGCATGGCTGCATGCACACCGCTGGCGGGCTGTCGACCATGTGCAGCATGGCTTACCGACGATTGCGGGGCGCCGGACTGCGACGACAGACGAGCGCCTGTCCTACGACGGCAATGGGCAGCTCAACTGTCTGAAGCGTCGTCCGTCTTGAACAGGCCGCGGATGTTCATGGCCGCCAGGCAGACTTGCAGTGCGATCAATGCAATCGCATGGGAGTGCACGCCCCAGGCCACCCACAGCAGGTTGCTGCCCAGAAACACCCAGAATCCTGCGTTGCGGCGCCGGGACTCCTTGGAGCCCACCAGCCACGCAGCCAGCACCGAGGCGGCGAAGGCCGGCCACTGTATCCAGTCAAGCCAGTCGTTCATGGGGCAGGTCTTTCGTCACCCAAGCAGGGCAGGCAGCGCCGTCAGCGTGGTCCCCAGCTGCAGCAGCGTGGCGCCAAAGCCGGCTGGCGCACGGAACTGCTTGCGCGCACTGGTCGTCACGCGGGTGGCAGAGGTCCAGGCGATGGACAGACCGCGTTCCTGCAGCCGATGCACCAGGGCCACGTCCTCCCCCGTGGCCAGGGGCTCGAAGCCGCCGACCTCGCTGTAGGCCTGCGCTGTGAGCCCCAGGTTGGCACCGTGGATGTGCCGGTGACCGTCGCGGTCCTGGTAGAGCGCATCGAACTGCGCGCGCACGGCATCGCCATGCGTGCCCCAGTCGCGCACCTGCACGGTGCCGCACACGGCATCGGCCTGCTGGCACAACTGCTGCGCAATCCAGTTGGGGGCCACCTCGCTGTCGGCATCGGTGAAGGCCAGCCAGCGCGCACCGGCCGCCAGTGCCAGATGCGCGCCAATGGCCCGTGCCGTGCCGACGTTGCGCGCCTGGCAGTCCACGGTGCGCGCGCCCAGTGCGGCAGCAATTCCCTGGGTGCCATCGCTGCAATCGTCCAGGACCACGATCAGCAGCACGGCTTCGCCCATCAGATCGGGGCAGGCCGAGGCGACAGTCAGCGAATGCAGGCAGGCCCCGATGTGGTCCTCTTCATTGTGGGCCGGGACGATGACGGCAATCATGTGCGGGCCCCGCCCGGCGCTTGTCTTAGAGCGTGTGCGGCGGCCGGCTTCATTCCGAGGACTCTGAAGACGACGCGGCCGTGACCAGGGTCGCCTTGGCTGCCGGCTGCACCTGTGCCTGCACCGCACCAGCCGTGGTGGGCCAGAACCCAGGATCCATGCTATTGGCCAGCACCAGCGCCAGCACCACCAGGGCCCCCGCCACTTCGGCGTACAGAAGGCCACGGCTTTCCCATGGCGAAACGGGCTGCGGGAATTCACCGGCAGGGCGGCGGACGGAGGTGGCGGGCGGGGGCTGGATGGTCACGGCATGCTCCTTGTCAGGTGGGTGGCTGAAAGTAACCTTTGGCCTGCGCCGGGCTTGTCAGACAGCATCCTCAAGCGCTGTCATGCACGCAAAAATGAGCCTTGCATCCTTAGCCCCCTACTCGGGCACCTGTCCCACAACCCAGGCCGCCACGGGCCGACCAGGCACCGCGCGCACTGCCGCGACAGTGGCAGGATCGAACCATGCAAGGGCCGAGCGCATGCCAGTTTCCCCCAACCGCCAGGCCACCATCCCCCGCCCGCCCACCACGACCCATGCACTGGCCGCTGCCTTGCCCGGCATGGCCACCTTGCCGATTGCAGCCCAGCTGCGGCACTTGGCAGGCCAGGGCCTGGCCCACCTGCCGCAGCCCGGCACGGGCAGCACCCTGCAGCGCTGGCAGGCCCTGAGCCGCGTGGCGCAGCACAGCCTGGCCCTGGCCAAGCTGTATGAAGGGCACACCGATGCACTGGCCATCCTGCACGAGCTGGGCGCTGACCGCAGCCGTGCAGGAGAAACCTGGGCCATGTGGGCTGCCGAGGCGCCCGGTCAGCGGGTGCAGGTTCAGCCACAGGGCGGCAACAGACAGGCCACGTTGTCCGGCGCCAAGGCCTGGTGCTCGGGCGCGCAGGGCGTCAGCCACGCGCTGCTGACCGCATGGCTGCCCGGGGAGGACCAGAGCCAGCTCGTCGCCGTGGACCTCAGCCACCCCAGCATCCGCATGGACACCGGCACCTGGCAGGCCGTGGGCATGGCCGACACCTTGAGTGCGGAAGTCTCTTTCGACGGCACGCCCGCCGTGCTGGTCGGCGAACCCGGTGACTACCTGCACCGGCCCGGCTTCTGGCACGGGGGCGCCGGCATTGCGGCCTGCTGGTACGGCGGTACGCTGGCGGTGGCCGATGCGCTCTACCGCGGCATGCGCGGCATGCGCGGCATGCCGGCCGAGCACCTAGGCCATGCCTACCGCGCCGCAGCCTTCGGCAAGGTGGACCGCGTGCTCGCGGGCGTGGCCGCGCTGCTGCACGGCAGCGCCGACTGGATCGATGCGCACCCGCATGCGGACGCCATGGCGGTGGCCCTGCGCGTGCGCCAGGCGGCCGAAGCCGGGGCCCGCTGCGTGCAGGACGAAACCGGCCGCGCACTGGGGGCCACACCCTACTGCCGCGATGCGGCGTTTGCACGTGCCGCGGCCGACCTGCCGGTCTTCATCCGCCAAAGCCACGGGGACCGCGACGACGCAGCCCTGGCCCGCGCCGTGCTGGCGCAAGAGGACTACCCATGGGCGCTGTGAACCACCCCGCCCCGGTGCAGGACCTGGCCCACGCCACCCGCTTCATCAGCGCGCCGCGCGTGGACGCGCGGTTCTGGCAGTCCTGGCTCTGCGAGGAAGGCATAGAGCGCGTGCCCGCCAATGCGCTCGTGGGCAAATGGCAGCGCCTGGTGGTGGTGGCGCCGCACCCCGACGACGAGATCCTGGCCTGTGGTGCCCTGCTCCACTCCCATGTGGCGCAGGGCGGCACCTGCCTGGTGGTGGCGGTGACCGATGGCGAAGCCAGCCATGCCGACGCGGCAGGGCACGATGCACAGGCCCTCGTCCGGGCACGCCAGCAGGAAAGCGCTGCGGGTCTGCAGCGCCTGGCGGTACCGGCGCAGGCCGTGACCCGTCTGGGCCTGCCCGATGGCAAGCTGCTGCACCGCGCCGAGGAACTTCAGGCGCAGTTGGCGGCGCTGATCCACCCGTCGGACGTGGTGCTGACCACCTGGCGGCTCGACGGGCATCCCGACCACGAGGCCTGTGGCCGCGCCTGCGCGCAGGCCTGCCAGGCCAACGGCGCCACGCTCATCGAGGCGCCGGTGTGGATGTGGCACTGGGCCGAACCCTGGGACCCGCAGGTGGACTGGACCCGCCTGACCGGCGTGGGCATCGACGCCGACACCCTCGCGCGCAAGCTCCACGCGCTGGCCGCGCACCGCTCGCAGCTCACGCCCCGCTCGCCCACCCTGCCCCCGGTGCTGGACGCCGCGCTCATCGAGCGTGCCGGCTGGGATGCCGAATACTTCTTTACTAGCAGGCAACCACCATGATCGCCAAGGCCCCGCAAAACCTGTTCGACCCGCTGTTCGCCCGTGGCCCCGACCCCTGGCACTTCGAGGGCAGCTGGTACGAGGCGCGCAAGCGCGACCTGCTGCTGGCCAGCCTGCCGCGCCCGCGCTATGCATCGGTGTTCGAGCCCGGCTGTGCGGGCGGCTTCGTCTCCGAGCAGCTGGCGCAGCGCTGCGACCGGCTGCTGGCCTGGGACGGCTCCCGGCGGGCGGTGGCCTACGCGGCCGACCGGTTGAAACCCCATGCGCACGCCGAAGCCGCGCACGGCTGGGTGCCGGACCAATGGCCCGACGGCCACTTCGACCTCATCGTGCTCGGAGAACTGCTGTACTACCTGACGGAGCGCGACATCGAGCGCCTGGCGCAGCGCTGCCGCACCACGCTGCTCGCCAGCGGACCCGAGGCCACGGTGCTTGCATGCCACTGGCTGCACCCGTTCGAGGGTTTTCCGCTGGGCGGCGCGCGCGTGCATGCCATCCTGCACGAGCAGCTGCAGATTCCGCGGGTGGCGCAGTGGCACGATGCAGACTTTGGACTGGAGCTGTGGTCCGCCGATCCGCAAAGCACGGCCCAGCGGGAAGGGCGCAGGGACTGAGCCAGCCGGCGTTCAGGCCAGCGCCTGCAGCAGCAGGTGCGGCTGCAGCGGCTTGCCCAGGTGCTGGTCGAAGCCTGCGGCGAGCGCACGGTCACGGTCCTGCGGGCGGGCAAAGGCCGTGAGCGCGATGGCGCGCAGCCGCGGTCGTCCCGCAGCCGCCTCCATCTCGCGCACCTTGGCGATCAGGTCGTAGCCATCGCGGCCCGGCAGGCCGATGTCGCTCACGAACAGATCGGGCCACGCCATCTCGAACTGGGCAATGGCGGTCTCGTAGCTATCGGCCACGCGCACGCTGGCACCCTCGTCGGTGAGCACGATGCTGAGCATCTCGCTGGTATCGGCGTTGTCGTCCACGACCAGGATGTCCTTGCCCTGCAGCAGGCGCACTTCGCGGGCCTGCGGAATGGCCTGCACGTCGCCGTCGCTCGCCGGCGCCTCCTCG
The DNA here is from genome assembly GCF_000276605.1 of Acidovorax sp. CF316. Classification (GTDB taxonomy): domain Bacteria; phylum Pseudomonadota; class Gammaproteobacteria; order Burkholderiales; family Burkholderiaceae_C; genus Acidovorax. The sequence goes on from NZ_AKJX01000162.1 coordinate 40,493, forward strand.
TAGGCGACCAGCAGGCGCGCCGTCATTGCCGTACCCTTGCCGGCCCCCGCGCTGCTGGCCGAAATGGTGCCCCCGTGCAGGTCGACCAGGTGCTTGACGATGGACAGGCCCAGCCCCAGACCGCCGTGGGCGCGGTTTCCCGGCGCGCCGCTTTGCGTGAAGCGCTGGAACAGATAGGGCAGAAATCCCACCTCTATGCCTGCACCGTGGTCCTGCACAACGAGGATCAGTTCATCTGCCTCCCGCCGCAGGCGCAACTGGACCGTACCGCCTTTTTCCGAGAACTTGATGGCATTGGTCACCAGGTTCCACACGATCTGCTGGAAGCGTGTGATATCGAGCCAGGCAGGCTCGTCCGTATCGTCACAAGCCACTTCGAGGGTGATGTTCCTGGCCAACGCCAGGTCGCGCAATGCATCGAGCGAGATGCGCACGAGTTCCACCGGGTTGGCCCACTCGCGGTGCAGGCGCAGCTTGCCCGATGCGATGCGCGAGACGTCAAGGATGTCGGAGATGATGCGCCCCTGCGCCTTGGCACCGCGCTCGATGGCATCGATGCCTCGCGCCAGCGTGTCGGCGTTGGTGTTCGGGCGCTTGAGCATGTGCACCCACCCGGTGATCAGCGTGAGCGGGGTGCGCAACTCGTGCGAGAGCACGGCCACGAAGTCGTCCTTGGTGCGGCTGTGCCGCTCCGCCAGAACGCGCGCTGCCTGTTCGCGCTCGAGCAGCTCCTCGCGTCGGCGTTCGAAGTCGATGCGCTCTGACAGGTCGGACGCAATGCCGATGCGGATGCCCCGCTCCACATGGTTGGACATGCTCCATTCGAGCAGCATTTCCTGCCCATCGCCGCGGATCAGCGGAAATTCGCCTTGCCAGTTGGCGTCGGCAGGGCTCAGCATGCGGCCCTGCACGAAATCCTTCCAGGCCTCGGGCGCGAACGAGGTCACTGCCAGCCCGACCAGTTCAGCGCGGCTGCGCTGAAACAGCACTTCGGCGGCGGGATTCACGTCGGCGAAACAGCCTGCCGAATCGACCAGCATCATGGCCACAGGGGCCTGGTCATAGATGGCACGAAAGCGGATTTCACTGCGGCGCAGATCCTCTTCCGCAGTGCGTGCGCGTATCAGCGCCTGCAGCGTGGCCACCATCAGCGGCGGCTCGGCGGGATGCACCATGTAGGCGTCTGCGCCGGCATTGAGCCCCGCTACCTTGTGCTCGCTTTGCATGTAGGTGGCGGACAGGTGGATGATGGGCGTGAACTCGGTGCGCGCATCCGCGCGCAGAACCCGGCACACCTCGAAGCCATCCATGTCCGGCAGGTGCACGTCCAGCACCACGGCCGAGACGTTGAGCTTGGCCGCTTCGATGGCTGCGCTGCCCGTCGCGGCCTCTTCCGTCTGGAAACCCGCGGCGCGGATGACGCGCGCTGTGGCATACCGGGTTACCGGATTGTCGTCAACCACCAGCACGGTGTGCCGGCTGCGGTCGATCGTGGGAAGGATGATGGCGGGGTTGGTCATGGATCAGGCCTGCACGCGGCCGCCGGCAGCGGCAGGTGACAGTTCCACGGGGACGATGACGGAGAAGACGGAGCCCTCGCCCACCACGCTGCGCACGTCGATGGAGCCCCCCAGCAGCGTCGCCAGCTGCTTGGACAAGGCCAGGCCCAGGCCGGTTCCGCGCAGGGGCTTGCGCACCGGGGCCTCTACCTGCGAAAAATCGTTGAACAGCACCGGCAGGTGCTCCGGCGCGATGCCGATGCCGGTGTCCGACACGGCGAAGCGCACCATGCCCTCCCCTTCCAACGTCACCGATACCCGCACCTCGCCGCGAGCGGTGAACTTGAGCGCGTTGGAGATGAAATTGCGCAAGATCTGCGAGAGCTTGCGGTCGTCGTTGTACAGGCGCGACAGGCCGACCGGCTCCTCGAACACCAGGCTGAGGTCCTGGTTTTCCACAATGGGCTTGAACATGCCGCGCAGGGCCGTGAACAGGTCCATCATCTCGAACCATGCGGGCGAAACGTCGAGCCGGCCGGCCTCGATCTTGGCAAGGTCGAGCAGGTCGTCGACCATGCTCGAAAACTCCTCGGAAGTGGTCTGGATAAAGCGCACCTGGCGCTCCTGCTCCTCGGTCAGAGGGCCATCCACCCGGTCGAGCAGCAAGCGCACCAGGCTCAAGGTGGCGCCGATGGGCGTGCGGAACTCGTGGCTCATGTACGACAGAAACCTGCTCTTGAGCTGGGTGGCGTGCTTGAGCTGCTCGGCCTGCTCGTCGAGCTCTGCGTAGAGCGCCACCACGCCGCGGTTGGTTTCCTCGAGCTCTTCCCGCAGGGCCTGCATTTCGGACTGCAGGGCCTCGACTTCGGCCTGGCTTTGCTCCAGCTGGGCTTTCATATCGTCACTCAAGCGTGTCTCCCTGTTTTACCACCAGCACGGTGGCGTCATCGCGGCCCCGGCTCTGCTGCCACAACAAGGCCGCGGCAATCAGCGTGGGGTCGCGCTGCAGCAGCGGCACCACTTCCTCGGACTTCCAGCGCGAGGCAATGCCATCGCTGTGCACCACAGCCACCGCGTGGTCGGGCAGTACCAGCCGCGCCACCTCGGTCTTGCGCACCTGCACGCCCACGGTACCATGCTGGGTCACCATGGAGCGGTCGAACACGCCCGAGATGATGCGCCCCATCACGTTGCCAGCCCCAGCGTACTCCAGTCGGGACGAAGACTCTATCCGCATGGCGAACAATGCCGCCCCGCGCGTGGTCTGCAGCCCGGTGTGGACGTCCTGCACCAGACGGTCGAGCGGTACGAAGGGATCGCCGGCAAACACCTCCAGCGCCGCCTCGGCCGCGGCGGCGGCATGGGGACCATGGCCCAGGCCGTCTGCCAGCACCGCCGACACCGTGCCGTTGTCGATGGCCACGGCCCAGCCATCGCCGCACACCGTTTCTCCAGGTGCCGCGACGCTCACGGCACCCCACTGGCGCTCAGGCCTTGCCGCGTGCCCGGTGGCGCGCACGCGCACCACGCATACCGTGCCCCGCGCGGTGGAGTGGATGTCGAACCCGCTGGCAAGCCGGCGTATGGCCCCCAGGCCGGTGCCGGGCGAGCCCGATCCGGTCGACACGCCGTCCTGGAAGGAGCGCTGCACATCCTCCATGCCGGGGCCCTTGTCCAGCGCCAGTATCTCCACCTCCTGCGCTGCGGGCAGCGCAGCTATCCACAACTCGCCCTGCACCGCGTGGCGAACGAGGTTGGTGCCCAGCTCGGTGGCAATGAGGGACAGGCGTCCTGCATCCACCTCGCTCCAGCCCCAGCCCTCGACGGTCCTGGCGCAAAAGCGACGGACGTCACCGACGCAACTGGCATCCGTCATGCGAAAGGGCCGGTGGCTCCACCCGCGTGTCACTTCCACTTGGTGATGCTCACGCGGGTGCCCTGGCCGGGCGCAGATTCGACCGAGAAGTCGCTGACCAGCCGCTTGCTGCCGGGCAGGCCCAGGCCCATGCCCCCACCCGAGGTCCAGCCATCGGTCATGGCCAGCTTCATGTCGGCGATGCCGGGGCCTTCGTCCTCGAAATGCAAGGCCAGACCGGTCTTGGTCCCGGCTTCGACCACTTCCCAGCGCATGCGGCCGCCGCCGCCATGGATGAGGGTGTTGCGCGAGAGCTCGCTCGCGGCGGTGATCATCTTGGTCTGTTCGACCAGCGAGAACTTGAGCAGTTGGCACAGCGAGCGCACGGCCTGCCGGCTGGCCACGATGTGCTGCTCACTCTGAAGCGGCAGCGTGCCGGTGCGTTCAATCGACAAAGCCGCTCTCCTCGCGTGCGCGCTGCAGCAAGGCCAGGCCGCGCTCCACGTTGAGTGCAGTCTTCACGCCTTCGAGCGAGAGGCCCAGTTCCACCAGCGTGATGGCCACGGCCGGCTGCATGCCCACCACGACGGTGGTGGCAGAGAGGATGCGGGCAATGCCCGAGATGCTGGCCAGCATGCGTCCCACGAAGGAGTCCACGATCTCGAGCGCCGAGATGTCGATCATCACGCCGCTGGCGCCGGTCTTGGCGATGCGGTCGGCCAGGTCGTCCTGCAGTGCCAGGGCGGTCTGGTCCTGCATGTCCACCTGGATGGTGACCAGCAGGGTTGCGCCCATGCGCAGTATCGGTATGCGTTCCATGCGCGCTACCGGTCAGGTGGCCTGGCGGGTGATGCGCCAACCCGTGCGCTGCAGCGCCAGCGACAGCGCATCGGCCAACGAGGCCTTGGTGCTGATGCCCTGCAGGTCGATGCCCAGGTGCACGATGGTCTGCGCGATCTGCGGGCGGATGCCGCTGATGATGCAGTCCGCCCCCATGAGGCGGATCGCCGTCACGGTCTTGAGCAGGTGCTGGGCGACCAGGGTGTCCACCGTGGGCACGCCGGTGATATCGATGATGGCCAGCTCCGAGCCCGTGTCCACGATCTTCTGCAGCAGCGTCTCCATCACGATCTGCGTGCGGTTGCTGTCGAGCGTACCGATCATGGGCACCGCAAGAACACCCTCCCAGAGCTTGACCACCGGGGTGGACAGTTCCAGCAGCTCTTCCTGCTGGCGCGTGATGATCTCCTCGCGCGCACGTTGGAAGGTGGTGGCCGTGAACTGGGCCATGCCGTCCACCAGCTTGGTCACGCTCCAGAAAGCGGATGCCAGTTGCGCATTTTCGATGCCTTCGCGCCGATGCAGAGCGGTGAGCAATGGCTTCTTGAGCGCCAGCACGAAGACGCTGGTCTCGCCGACGCTCTGGCCCTGCGCAGCACCCGAGCGCGACAGGTCCGACAGCACCTGCTGCAATGCGGACCACTTGGGATCGGTGAAGGAATCGATGCTGGCGCCATTGCGCAACGCGTGCGCCATTGCCAACGCGACCTCCCCTGCATCCGCCGTGGCTGACCGAGGAAGGCTGGCGTTGCCGGCCTTGGCTTCCTCTATCCATTCCTGGACCAAAGCGGTCCTCTTGTCATCTTGCAGTGCGTCGAGGATCTGAGTGCTCTGGGTATTCATGAAGCTTTCACCAATAAAAGGCCGCTATGCCCGCATAAGGGCTTGGCCAGGGATGTAAATCATTGTAGGTGCCGATCCTGCCACCTCTGCAGGATGGGCGTGCGCGAAGCGCACTTTGCGCTGTTGTCCTACGTTGCAAACGGTGGCAACTGCGGGATTTAACGTGCCAATTGCGACCCGCGCCCTATCTCTCCAACCAAGCTTGCACGTGAGGCCCCAATACCACGTGGGTCGGAACGCCTCAGTGCTCAGGCCATTGCCACGCGATTGCGCCCCGCCTGCTTGGCACCATAGAGCGCCGCGTCTGCACGGGCATACAGGCCGCAGGCGTTTTCGCCGCCCATCAGCGTCGCGACGCCCACGCTGACCGTGGCAGAAGAGGCCTGCGACCATGGCGCCTGGGACACCGCCACGCGCATGCGCTCTGCGACGTCGACTGCGTCGGGCATGTTCGTGTTCGGGAGCAGTATGGCGAACTCCTCGCCACCCACGCGGGCAACCACATCGATGCCCCGGGCACCCGCGCTCAGAATGCAGCCTATCTGCTTGAGCACCTCATCTCCGGCCGCATGGCCCAGGCTGTCGTTGATGCGCTTGAAATGATCTACGTCCAACATCAGCAGGCTCAATGGTGAATTGCGCCGCTCCACGATAGCCAACTCAAGCGCCAGGCTGTGGTCGAAAGCGCGCCGGTTGAACAGGCCAGTGAGCGAGTCCTTCGCGGCCAGTTCGGCAAGGGCTTTGTTGAGTTCATCCACCCTGCGCAATTGCTCCTGCAGACGCAGATTGAGCGCGTCGGAGTCCCGCACCGCCTTGCGCAGCTGGATTTCACGCATCGCAGAATGCGCCAGTTCGACCAGGACTTCGATGTCGGTCTCCGTCCACTGCCTGGGCTCAAAATCTACCGCGCAGAAACTGCCCAGCACCTGCCCCTGGGCAGTCACCAGAGGGATGCCGGCATAGGCACGCACCCCTAGCGAGCGGACAGTGGGGACGTCGCAGAAGCCCGCCAATTGCGTGACATCGGGGAGCACCAACGGCCCGTCAGACACCATGGCGTAATGGCAAAACGAGCGCCCTTCCAGCTGGCGCGTGGTGTTCAGCGGCTCGCCCAGGCCAAAGGCGCTTTTGTAGAAGTCCCGGCTGAAGTCCAGCAGTGAAACGAAGGTGACGGGAGCCCCCGTGAGCCTGGCCGCCAGGCGGGTCAGCCGGTCAAAGCTCTCTTCGGGCGGCGTGTCGAGCAGGCCGGTGTCCCGGACCGCGGCGACACGCCCTGGATCCATCAATGCCGCCAGGATGCTGGCTTCGTCTGCGGGAACGGGAGACGGTGTTTCCATGGGATGCAGCACCTTGTAAAAGTGCGGGGACGTTACACGATCATCCGAAGCCGCGCCCGGAGGCAAGCAAAGCCCCTGAATACCTTTGAAGCCGCTGGAGATCTCTTTGTTGCCATGCAATGGCGAGCGGATCTGCGGGGTATTCAGCCCATGCCCCACGTCCCCACCCAGGGCTGACACACTCGGCATTTCGGAGGCAAACATGTTGATACAACTGATCTACGCGAGCCGCTGCTCGCGCGTGCTGGGGCCTGCAGATGTCAAGGACATCCTGGGTGCATCGCAGCGCAACAACACCCGCGCGGGCGTCACGGGCGCGCTGTGCCTGAACAACGGCATCTTTCTGCAGTTGCTTGAAGGCGACCGTGCTGCAGTGAATGCGCTGTACCACCGACTGCTCAAGGATGACCGCCACCGCGACACGGCGATCCTGGACTTGAGCGAAATCCCGCACCGCCGCTTCACGGGCTGGTCCATGGGGCTGATTGCATCACTGGAAACCAACCGGCAGCTGTTTCTCAAATACTCCGGCACTGCGGATTTCGACCCCTACACCATGGGCACGGCAAGCTTGCGCAGCTTCTTTGAAGAGATCCTGCAGAACGTGCGCTGGCTGGAGTAGCGCAGCGCAACAACCTCGACCCTCATCGGCGGGTCTTTTCGAGAGAAAGCCGCTGGCCGTGGCGCGCCCTACCGGCTTGCGTGCCGAATGAGCCCCTGAGCGCCCACGCACCTGGCAGCCCTGCAGGCAGTGCCTTCCCACAGGCACTACCCCGGCCGCAAGCCCATGCCTCTACTATCGGGTAAACAGAATATACCAATCAGTCACTTTATGACCAATTGGTAAATTCGTGATGAAATGTAAACATCCATGCGACGGCGGACGCGCTGTCGACATGCCGGTTTTTCCGTCGTCATCACCGTCCACCCCCTCTGAGGCACTCTTCAATGCATACGTGGAAAATCAGTCACCGTCTCATGGCCGGCTTTGGCCTGGTGATTCTGGCCTTGCTGGGCATGTCGATCTACAGCGTGCTCATCGCGCGAGGCATCGACAGCGCATTGACTGCCAATGCGACGCAGAACGCAGCCATCCAGCGTGCAGCCATCAACTTTCGGGGCTCGGCCCATGACCGCTCCATTGCCGTGCGCGATGTGGTGTTGGCGCCCAGCGAAGAGGCGCTCAGGAAAGAGGTCGAATCCATTGCGCGGCTGGCAGATTTCTACGCCCAGTCGGGCGCTCAGCTGGATGCGGTACTCAAGGCTGCCAGCCAGGTCCCCCCGGAGGTCGGACCCATGGTCCAGGCACTCAAGGACATCGAGGCACGCACCGTGGCCACTACCGGCAAAGTGGTGGCACTCACGCAGGCAGGCGATCGCGCAGGTGCGCAGGCACTGCTCTGGGAACAGGCGAAGCCGCAGTATGAACAGTGGCTGGCAGCCGCCAACAAGCTGATCGACTACGAGGAGGCCCGCATCATCAAGAACAGCAACACCGCCAACCAGGATGCCAGCCAGTTCACCGGCGTGATGCTGTCCATCACCTTGCTGGCCGTGCTGATCAGCGTGGCAGCCACGGTGACGGTCTCTCGCAGCATCGGTCGCGAGTTGGGGGCGGAGCCCAGCGAAGTGCGGGCGGTGGTGCAATCCATTGAACAGGGCAACCTCACGGTCGCTGTGCATGTGATGCCGGGGGATACCGGCAGCGTGATGGTGGCGGTGAGGGACATGCAGCAGCGTTTCCACGAACTGGTGTCGGCAGTGCGCGACAACATCCTGCAACTGCGCGTCGCCAGCGACCACATCAGCAGCGGCAACCGGAACCTGGGCAACCGGACCGAACAGGCCGCCAGCAGCCTGGAACAAACGGCTGCCAGCATGGAAGAACTCACCGCCACCGTGCGCCAGAGCGCCGACTCGGCTCGCCAGGCCAACCAGTTGGCCACGGCGGCGGCCGGCACCGCCACCAAGGGCGGCGAGGTCATGCAGCAGGTGGTCAGTACCATGCAGGACATCCACCAGAGCAGCAAGAAGATCGCCGACATCATTGGGGTGATCGATGGCATCGCTTTCCAGACCAACATCCTGGCACTCAATGCGGCGGTCGAAGCCGCGCGGGCGGGGGAACAGGGGCGCGGCTTCGCCGTGGTGGCATCCGAAGTGCGCAGTCTGGCCCAGCGCAGTGCCGCTGCAGCCAAGGAGATCAAGACGCTGATCCAGAACAGCGTCGAGAAGGTGGATTCAGGCACCCAACTGGTGGCCAATGCAGGCGCGACGATGGGTGAAATCGTCCAGGGTGTTCAGCGCGTCAATGGCATCATCGGCGAGATCAGCACCGCCGCCGCAGAGCAAAGCGACGGCATTTCACAGGTGAACGTGGCGGTTACCCAGCTGGACCAGATGACCCAGCAAAACGGTGCTCTCGTCGGCGAGAGCACCACGGCCGCAGAGAATCTGCGCGAGCAGGCACGGCGCCTGGCCGAACTCGTGGCGGTGTTCCAGGTCGCTGGCGGTGGCGCAGCAGACAACGCGGGCACCTACAGCCCACAAGGCGCTCCTGGCACCCTGCAGTCAGCGCACAGACCCCGTATTGCAAGGTGAGGTGAAGGAGCCTTGGGGCGGGACAATCTCCACGCCCAAGCCTTCATTGAGAAAAAGAATAAAAATTTGCAATTTAATAAAAAAAGGCAATATAATCGAGGCTGTTGCAGTGAAGGCTCTTGACGAAAGCTTGCACCGCAACGCTCGCTGGATGGCTCCCCGCCCCCGGCTTGCGCCTTCTGCGACCCTTGTCGCCCGTGTTGGTCTGTAGAGCTGCAGCCAACCGCGTTTGTTGATGCTCGCGCAGGCTTACGGGCCTGTGATCCTGACTGAATCAGATTTCCAAAACCGCCATTTCCATGGGCAAGTTCGTCGTATCGCCCGCGACACACCCGACCGACTGCGGCAATTTCCGCGCCTCATTCTCGGTCCATCGATCCCAGGGCAACGGCAGCTACTGCCGCGTGTTCCGCTTCGACAAAGCGTTTGCCTCTCGCGAGGCCGCGCGGCTTTTTGCCGTCACCCAGGGCTGGCTGCAAACCTGCATGCCGCACCCCCCCACGTGTTGATGCTCTGCTGACCGCAGAACCCATCCATCCCTCCCCGGTGCGGCTGACTGCCGTTCCGCACACCTGTATCCCAACGGTGCGTCACTCGTTGCGCGCCTTCTTAAGAAAGGCTCTTTCATGAGCAGCAAAATCTACGTGGGCAACCTGCCCTACTCTGTGACCGACTCCACCCTGGAAAGCAATTTCTCCGAGTTCGGCAACGTCACCTCGGCCAAGGTCATGATGGACCGTGAAACCGGCCGCTCCAAGGGCTTCGGCTTTGTGGAAATGGCATCGGCCGAAGTCGCCCAAGCCGCCATCACCGGCCTGCACGGCATGTCTGTCGATGGCCGCTCGATCGTCGTGAACCTGGCGCGCCCTCGTGAAGAGCGCAGCAGTGGCTCGGGTGGTTACGGCGCGGGCGGCTACAGTGCCAGCAATCGCGTGGAAACCGGCTATGGCAACGGTGGCCACGGCGGTGGACGCTACTGATCTCACAGATCTGTGCAAAAAACCGGCTCTTTCGAGCCGGTTTTTTTTCGTCCGGGCTTTGGCGTGTCAGTGCAGCCGACGCCGGTCGCTTGGTGCTCCGGCTCCCGCAAGAGGCGATGGCAGGCTTGCTTCGACAAGCGCAGACGTGCGCTGCACGCGCCGTACCGCATCACGCGCGAGAAGGTAGGCGTCGGTTTGCAGCTGCGACAGGTAGCGCATCGATGAACCACTGCGCCGGCCCGTACCAGGGGACGAATCGTCTCTTCCCGAAGAGGGAGATGGGGAATGCGAATTCATGGTCAAACTCCTTTCTTGGCAAGTGAGCCGGGTGCTCGTGGTGGGTGGTGCAAAGCCTGCGAAATGATAGGAAATCGCCGCCAGAATTTCAAGATCGGGCGCCAAATGTGCTGGCATCTAGCTCGGCGATGGAGCGAAAAGCCGGCCTGGCAAACAGATAGCCCTGCATCAGGTGGATGCCCGTATCGCGCAGGAAATCGCGCTCCGCAGGCGTCTCGATGCCTTCTGCAATCACCTCTATGCCCATGTCCTTGCACAGGGACACCAGGCTGCGCACAATGGCTTGTCGCGCGCGATTGGCGTCCACGTTGCGGATCAGGTCCATGTCGATCTTGATGATGTCGGGCTGGAAGTCCGACAGCAGCTTCATCCCCGCATACCCCGCCCCGAAATCGTCGATGGCAGTCTTGAACCCGCAGCGCTGGTACTCGCGCAAGATGGAAGCGAACCAGGGCCCGTCCTGCACGCGCTCGCCCTCGGTCACCTCGAAGATGATCTGGTCGAGCGGAAAGTGGTGGATTCGGGCGGCCTCCAGCGTCGTGCGGATGCACACCTCGGGTTTGTAAATGGCGTTGGGCAAGAAGTTGATGGACACCGGCTCGCGTATGCCCAGCTCGCTCGCCCCCTTGATGGCCTTGACCCGGCAGGCCTGGTCGAAGCGGTAGCGGTTGCCGTCGTTGACCTGGGACAGCACGGTCATGGCGCCCTCGCCTGCGGGCCCGCGCACCAGGGCTTCGTGCGCGAACACGGTGCGACGCTCCAGATCCACGATGGGCTGGTAGGCATAGTCGAACTGAAAACCCAGCCTTTCGGCTTTGCCGCAGTCCTCACAGTCCTGCCGCGTGCCTTGCAGCGGGATGAAATCGGTGGGAAAACCAGGATTCACGTTGGGTGGGAGCAGCATCGTTGCAGTTTAAGGGCGTAGAAAGGCTGGTGCTGCTCCGGGTTATGCCATGGCGGCCACCCAGCCAAGAGCGCGACCGTCGCTTCGCAAATGCGCGGGTCAGACCACCCCCGCGACCAGACCGTGGTCCAGCGCCTCCTGTGCAGTGAGGTACCAGTCCTTCTCCAGCACCCTTTTTTCAACATCCTGGACGGTCAGTGAGCAGCCTTGCACCAGTTGCGCAAAACCCTGGGTCTGCAATCGCTGACCCGACTCGATCTCGGCAAGCACGTCGTTGATCTTGGCGCGGCAACTGCGCAAGGCGCCGTCCAGCGTGATCTGTCGTGTCATCTTGCGCTCGTGGATGAGCAGCTCGCAATCGCGCGTCAGGAAGCGGTGGCTGCGGGGCACGCCGGACATGATGGTGATGCCGGCGGAGAACACATAGGTCTTGCCCAGAAAGAAGATTTCGGTGCCCGCTTTCTGCCACAGGCGCAGCTCTTCGGCGATGCGCCGGCCCGACTCGGCATCGCCGCCTGAGGTGCTCAGCTCGAACACGATGGGGGCATCCGTCTTAGCCTCTGACTGCTGCCGAAAGAACTCGGACAGCATGCTTTCATTCACGTTGCCGAACAGGCGGATATCGGGTGCGAGAGAGGGTAGGGATTTCATTCAGGTAGAGGGGATGGGTGTGCAGGAGCTGGGAAATACCGAGCGTAAAGCCCCACGGCAACAGGGCTGTAGGACGCGCCCCCGACCTCTCAGCAAGTCGGAACATGCTCAATCGCTGCGGCTGCTCCTACGTCCGCTGCGAGGCCGCGCCTACAGTGTCCGTGCGCGCGCCGCCCAATGATCAAGGCCCCCACTACTTACGGAGCCCAAGATGCCCACCACCCCAGCCCGCCGCGAGAAAGATGCCTGCGACCTGCTCGATGCAGACCACAAGGCCGTCAAGAAGATGTTCAAGGAATACGAGGAACTCATGGAGTCCAAAGCGCGCCCTGCCAAACAGAAGCGCCTGGAACTCGCGGCACAGATCTGCAAGGAATTGACCGTGCACGCGCAGATCGAGGAAGAGATCTTCTACCCCGCCGTGCGTGCCGCCATCAAGGAGACCGACCTGCTGGCCGAAGCCGAGGTGGAACACCAGACCGCCAAGGACCTGATCGCGCAGATTGAGGCCGCCACCGAGGTGAACGAGCAATACGACGCCAAGGTCATCGTGCTGGGCGAGTACATTGACCACCACGTCAAGGAAGAGCGCAACGAGATGTTCCCCAAGGCCCGCGCTGCGAAGAAGCTCGACCTGGTCGCCCTGCGCGATGCACTCGAGGCACGCAAGGCCGAGCTCATGGAGCCGGAACTGGCGCCTGCCTGATCGCCGGCCTTCCCAGACAAGGGCCCCTCGCGGGGCCCTTTTCGTTTCAAGGCCGCGCCGTTGGCGCGGACCGATGGGCCCGCACCGCCTTCGCGCGTTGGCGCTCCTCGAACCATGACACGGCCGCCTCGCGCACTGCGAACAGACCGCCCAGCGCCACGACCAGAGCGAAGCCCGTGGCCAACGGAACACCCGCCTCTTGCAGCCCCTGTTCGCGCGCGGGCGCCGCAAGGGGATGGCCCTGTGGATGGGTACCGCCAGCCGCCGGCAGGGGCTGCGGGTCCTGGCTTTTCATCGGGGTCTCGGGCGCCTCGGTGGGGATCTCGTGGCGGTGGGACCCGTATTCGGTGGCGTAGACCTTGGTGAACTCGGCACCCAGCAGGAAGATCTGCGCGGCGTAATACACCCAGATCAGGATGATGGCGATGGAGCCGGCCGCGGCGTAGGTGGAGCTGATGCCGGCCTTGCCCACGTACAGCCCGATCAGCACCTTGCCCAGCTCGAACAGCGCTGCCGTCACGGCGGCGCCCACCCAGACATCGCTCCAGGCGATGCGCGTGGAGGGCATGAGCTTGAAGATCATGGCAAACAGCAGGGTCTCGACCACCACCGAAATCGCCATGTTGAGCCCCTGCAGTACGATCTCCCAGCCCGGCAGCAGGGCCGAGAACCAGGTGCCCAGCGCGGCCACGGCGGCGCTCACGGCCAGCGAGGCCATGAGCAGGAAGGCCAGCCCCAGGATCAGGCCGAACGACAGGAAGCGCGCGCGCAGCAGGCCCCACAGGCCGCTGGGCTTGGCCTTCTCGGGCACATGCCAGATGCGGTCGAGCGCGCTCTGGATCTCGGCAAACACAGTGGTCGCGCCCACGACCAGGAAGGCGATGGAGATGCCGCTGGCGACCACGCCCTCGGTGGGCTCGCGCGCGCTGCTGACCAGGCCCTGGATGGCGGCCGCGCCATCGCTGCCCACCAGGCCCGATATCTGGCCCTGCAGTGCGCCGCGCACCGCCTCCTCGCCAAACACATAGCCCGCGATCGCGATCACGATGACCAGCAGCGGCGCAATGGAGAACGCCGTGTAGTACGAGATGGCCGCACCCATGCTGGGGGCGTAGTCGTCCACCCAGGCCATGGCGGTCTTTTTGCTGATGTCGAACAGGGTGGAGGGCTTCATGGTGGGCAGGTGCAGTGTCTGGGGCATTTGTACCTGCGGACAAGCTACCTGCGTGTAGGCAAGGAGCGCGGCCGTCGTCTGCTCTTCGGGGGGCCTTCGAATAGCGGGGTGGATGCGGCCCCACCGTGCATGCGAAGGGCTTGCACTCCTACATACGCCAACGGATCGCACGCATAGATTGGACCCTTTGCCCTGAAGGGAAACCACCATGACCGCCGTATCCGAAGTGATGACCCGAGGCGTGCGCAGCCTGGCGCCGACCGACAACGTGCTGCTGGCAGCCCAGGCCATGGAAGAGCTCAACGTGGGAGCCATCCCCGTGTGCGAAGGCGACCGGCTGGTGGGCATGGTGACCGACCGCGACATCGTGCTGCGCTTGGTGGCACAGGAGCGCAATGCCGGGACGACCCAGCTCAAGGACGTGATGAGCACCGACGTGCAATGGACCCGCGAGGGCGAATCGATCGATGAGGTGCTGCAGCAGATGTCGCGCGCACAGATCCGCCGCCTGCCGGTGTTGGGCGACGACAAGCGCCTGGTGGGCATTCTTTCGCTGGGCGACGTGGCGGTGAAAGAGCGCGGGGAGGCCCTGGACGTGGCCGCCTCCCTGTCCGGTATTTCCGCACCGGCCCGGCCGGACCGCTCAGGCCAACCCTAATCCACCTGTCGCACCCCTCGGCAGGCCGGGAAGGTAGAGCAGCCCCAGAACGCGCCCCCGGCATTGCTGCCAGTGCGTGCGATGCGGCGGACCATGCCGCAACCGCACTTGGGGCAGCCGGGCTGGGTGCTGCTGGCGATGACGCTGGCAGAGGCACCTGAGGCCGCCCCGGCCGGCGCAGCCGCCGGGGGTGGCGCCGGTTCGTGGTGCACCCCGCCATGGGCGGCGATGACCGCCGCCACCGCCGAGCGCGACTGCTGCGCCTGCTGCAGCATGGCCAGCAGGCGCGGCCCATCCACCAGCTGCAGGTTGCGCCCCTGGGTGAAAAGCTTTGCATCGTTGGTGAAGCGCCCCGAAGTCACCACGAAGCCACCCGTGGCACCCCGCGCAGCCATCACACCATAGAGCTCGCGCACGGTCTCCACGCCCACCTTGAAGGCCTTCCACTGCTTGCACTGCACGAAGAATGTCTCGCCGCCCCGGGTCAGCACCAGGTCCACGCCGCCGTCGGGCCCGCCACCACCAGTCTCGGTCACCTGAAAGCCCTGCAGGCGGTAGGCCTCGCCCACCAGCATCTCGAACTCTTTCCAGGACATGCCGTCGATGGTGCTCGCGGCGGGGGCCTGCGCCACCGCGTCCACCAGGGCCCGGCGCTGGCGGCGCCGCCAGACCGACAGGGAGGCGCCGCCCAGGCAGACCACGGGCACCAGGTACTGGGCTATCGTGGCCAGGCCGCTGATCAGCGCGCCCTGCACCAGGGCGCCGATCTGGCCGGGCCTGGCGGCCGACGGCTGGCCGAAGGACGCCGCCAGCTGGCTGAACAGCAGGTAGCTGAGCACTGCCAGCCCCAGGCCGGCCCACCAGGGCAGCAGGGCGACGAGGTCCATGGTGTCTTCCAGGGGGCTGGTTTTGGTGCGCCGTGCCATGGTGGTATGCCTCCTCGTTGCTGGGTATGTGCCGCACCATTATTCGAAACAGGAGGAACTTGACCAGCTTTGAATTGCACGCTGGCGGCCGCGCCCGCCGTGCCACTATTTCTCTTGACGCCCCGCCCGCGCGCCCAGACCATCGCGCACTGGCAGTTCGCCTGCGGCCGCTGCACCACCGGGAGCACGACCGACATGCCTGCAGCGACCTACAAGGCCCCCTACTTCCCCATCGTCTACGTGCGCGGCTACGCGATGACGCAGGGCGAGATCGACCAGACCACGGCCGACCCGTTCTGCGGCTTCAACGTGGGGTCGACCGTGCACCGCGCCGTGCCGGATCGGCGCAGCAAGCCGCGCAAGCATGTGTTCGAGTCGCCGCTGGTGCGGCTGGCATCGGAGTACGGCTATGCCGACGTCTACGAGGACGGCTACGACATCGTGGACCCCGAGTGGGAGACAACGGCCGACGGCAAGCCCACGGGCAATGTGCTCTCGGGGCAGAGCATCATCATCTTTCGCTACTACGACAGCGCCTCGACCCTGCTGGGCGACGGGCAGACACTGGACATCGAGGACTTTGCCAAGGAGCTGAGCCAGCTTTTGGCCCGCGTGCGCGATCTGGTCTGCGGCAACCCGGCGAACGCGGTGGCGCCTGCGGACTTTCGCTGCTACCTGGTGGCACATTCCATGGGCGGGCTGGTGTGCCGCGCCATGCTGCAGAACCCGGCACTCGACCCCCAGCGCATGCGGCCCCACGTGGACAAGTTCTTCACCTACGCCACGCCGCACAACGGCATCGACGTGGCGGGCATCAACGCGCCGGCCTGGCTGTCCACCACCGACATCAACAACTTCAACCGCGGCAAGCGCATGGTGCAGTACCTGGACCTGGCGGGCGCGTACGCCACGCACCAGCGCGTGGACCTGCTGCCCGAAGCCCTGTTCCCCGCAAGCCGGGTGTTCTGCATGGTGGGCACCAACCGGCTGGACTACGAGGCGGCGGCCGGCCTGTCACGCACCTTCGTGGGCAATGGCAGCGACGGGCTGGTGCGCATCGAGAATGCCACGCTGCACGGCCTGAAAGCAGATGGCACGCTGGGCGAGCCCTGTGCCAAGGCGTTTGCCTACCGTGCGCATTCGGGCTTCTACGGCATCGTGAACAGCGAGGAGGCGTTCCAGAACCTGGCACGCTTCCTGTTCGGCCACGTGCGCGTGGACCTGTGGGCGGACCTCGAGGACGTCCGCCTGCCCACGGCCGTGCAGGCCCAGGTGGATGCGGGCCACAAGGTCAATGCGCTCTACCAGATGGAGCTGCGCGCCTCGCCCCGCGGCAAGCTGTGGTACCTGACCCGGCGCACCGCCGAGGAGGATTCGGTCGCCTGCATGGCCCATGCCCAGTGGCAGAGCGACCGGCACCACTACCTGTCGAGCGTGTTCCTGGCCAACAGCGCGCGCGTGAACCCGCGCCGCCGCTCGCTGGCCTACGGACTGGAGTTCGGGGTGCGCGCACCCGACTACGAGATCGAGCGGCGCCTGTGGATCAACGAGCACTACGAGGGTGGCTACCTGTTTCGCAATGCGCTGATCCTGGAGATGGAGCCCCCACCCGACGACGCCACGCCCTGGAAGGTGAAGTACTCCTGGCAGGGCACGGGCATGGTGCAGGCGCAGACCGTGCTCGATGTGCAGCCGCTGGGCGACGGCCGGGTGGAGGTGGTCATCCCCTTCGACAGCCACACCGTGGACGGCCGGGGCACGCACAAGCCGGCCCACCCGGGCGTGCGCGGGCAATTGCGCTTCGTGATATCGGCCTGGAATGCCTGACGCCGTTCGACAGGCGCCAAAAGCCCGCCCCCGCTGCCATGGCAATAAACAAGGCGGTTTTTTGAACGGCCCATGGTAAAAGTCGAGGCACATCATTGGCTTGTCCCGCAACCGGCCTGATCTGTCAGCGCCGTCTGACAGCGAGGACCGCGAGGGGCGTTTATTTTTTGGGGAGGTGGCATGTGTCTCCGGGGGCGGAGACCTGCTCGCCCAATGGAGTTCCACATGAAGTGCCCCCCTACCCTGCCGACCGAGGAAGCGCGGCTGCAGGCCCTGGAAGACCATGGGCTGGGAGATGAACAGTCCCTGCCCAGCCTGGACCCGGTGGTGCGTATCGCCGCCCGCATGTTCGGCATGCCCGTGTCGGCCGTGAACATGATCGGCAGCGACCATGTGTTCTTCGCCGCCAGCGTGGGTGCAGGGACGATGGACATGGGCCGCGACGTGTCTTTCTGCGCCCATGCCATCACGCAGAACGGCGTGATGGTGGTGCCCGACACGCTGCAGGACGAGCGCTTTCACGACAACCCCCTGGTCACCGGCCCGTCCAACGTTCGCTTCTACGCCGGTGTGCCGCTGCTGTCGCCCGAAGGCCACGCCATGGGCGCGCTGTGCGTGCTCGACGACCGGCCGCACGACGATTTCAGCACCGAAGACCAGGAGCGCCTGCGCGAGCTGGCGCGCATGGCCTCCGACCGGCTGGAGCTGCACCGCATCGAGACCTCGTCCGAGCGCACGCGGCCCTCGTTCGACGAGTACGCGGGCAACTCCACCACGCCGGTGGTCTGGTTCGACGAGCAGCGGCGCGTCGTGGCGATCAACACCGCCGCCGCCGCGCTGCACGGCTACCACCCGGCCGAATGCGTGGGCCAGCCGCTGGACATGCTCCTGGCCGAGGAGGAGCATGCCACCTTGCGCGAGGGCATTGCGCGCGCGGTGGAGGCGGCCTCGATGCAGGACCTGAAGATCCCCACCGAAGTCTGCGGGCGGCGCAAGGACTTCACGCACTTCCTGCTGGGGATCTCGCTGTTCATCTGGCGCCACAACGGCCGCCTGCGCTTCGAAGCCGTGCTCAAGGACCTCACGGCCCAGCGGCGCGAAGAGGACGATCTGCGCCGCCAGGCCGCCAGCGACCCGCTGACCGGGCTGGCCAACCGCGCCTGCTTCTACCGCCGTGTGCAGGATGCGCTGCTCAAGCCTGCGCCCGATGGCGCGGCCGCCGTGCTGATGCTGGACCTGGACGGCTTCAAGGACCTCAACGACACCCTGGGCCACGCCGTGGGCGACAGTCTGCTGCAGGAGGTGGCGCGGCGGCTGGCGCGGCTGGCGGGCCACACCCTGTTCGAGGCGCACCGCAGCCGCGGCCCCGTCGCCGCCCGGCTGGGGGGCGATGAATTCGCCCTGCTGCTGCCCGGCGTGGCCGAGGCCGAGGCCGCCAACCAGCTGGCCCAGCGCGCCATCAGCGCCATCCACCAGCCGATCACCATTGCCGGGCACGAGGTGCGCGTGGGCGCCAGCTGCGGGGTCTCCGTGGCGCCCCTGCAGGCCCACGAGGCGCTGGAACTGGTAGGCAATGCCGACCTGGCGCTGTCGCAGGCCAAGACCGAGGGCGGCGGGCGCAGCTATGTGTTCGTGCCCGCGCTGCGCATGGCGGCGGTGGCACGGCGCCTGTACGGCATGGAGCTGGACCGCGCGGTGGACAAGGGTGAGCTGGTGCTGTTCTACCAACCCCAGGTGCACCTGGAGGATGGATCCCTCTCGGGTGCCGAGGCGCTCATCCGCTGGCAGCACCCGCAGCGCGGCCTGCTGGCGCCGGCCGCCTTTCTGCCCGCGCTCGAGAGCGGCCCCCTGGCCGCCAGCGTGGGCTCTTGGATCCTGGACGAGGCCTGCGCACAGGCCGCCTACTGGCGCCGCCATGGCGCCCCGGGGCTGCGCATGGGCGTGAACCTGTTCGGCGTGCAGTTCCGCGTCGGCGATCTGGTCACCGAGGTCATGGACGCGCTGGCCCGCCACGGCCTGCCGCCCGATGCGCTGGAGCTGGAGATCACCGAGAACATCGTGCTCGACCACGACGACGTGGTGCCCGGCATGCTGCGCCGCCTGCGCGACCAGGGGGTGGGCATCGCCTTCGACGACTTCGGCACCGGCTATGCCTCGCTGAGCCTGCTCACCAGCTACCCGCTCACGCGCATCAAGATCGACCGCGGCTTCGTGCAGGGCATGCTCGAATCGCGGCGCGAAGCCTCGGTGGTGCGCGCCATCCTGGACATGGCGCGCAGCTTCGACCTCCAGACCATTGCCGAAGGTGTGGAGACCGAGGCCCAGTGCGAGCGCCTGCGCAGCGAGCGCTGCGGCGAAGCCCAGGGCTACCTGTTCTCGCGGCCCCTGTCCGTGCAGCAGTTCGGCGAAGCCTACAGCCTGGGGCCGCTGCGCAAGGCGACTGCCTGAGCGCTGCGGGCACTTGGCGCCCCGGTGCCGTCCCGCAACGCAGCGCAGCGCTCCGCAGAATTACCTATTGTTTCAAAGGCTAATGAGACACATTCTCATTTAATGCCCTATACTTCACCCATACCGCAGAACAGCACCAGCCAACAGTCATCACCAACCAACCGATTCCTGCACACCATGTCGACACTTGCCATGCCCCGCCCCGTCCTTCGACTGCAGCGCCCCGTGGCGCCGCGCGTGTCGGCCGTTGCCGATGACGCGGTGGTGCAGGCACCGGCCGCAGAGTCGACTGCCGCGGGCTTCCTGCGCAGCATCAACAGCGCCACCATGCTCGGCACGGCCAAGGTCGTGAACATCCTGCACAACGGCTCGGTCTACCAGCTCAAGACCACCAAGCTTGGAAAGCTGATTCTGACGAAATAGGTTTCATCGTGGGGAGACTCCCGGGACCTCGGTCTCGAAGGGTCTTTTTTTGCTAGCCACCCGTAACCCGGCAGCCATGCTTTTTTTCCCCACCAACGGCATCCCCGCCTCCGCAGGCCCGATCACGGACAAGTGATCCGCCCCCATGGGGCGAGCCTCTTTAGCCATCCCCGTGCGGCGTGTGGCGCCTTCTCTCTGTACCCCCCATTTCTCGGCGGCCCGAGCACCTGCGCGCGGCGTGACGCATGGCGTTACATGCCAGCGCCTGCAATGCCTTGCAGGTCCGTTTTGCGCCCCGCCCCGGGGCCGCACACCGTGCTGTTTGCAAGCATCTGCAACAGTCCCTGCGCACCGCCTGTTGCAGGCCTTGCAGGTGGGCAACAACGCGTCCGCTGCGGCGTGGCCGGGCGGGCCTTCGCACCCGCACGCAACCACCCGTAACAGCAGTCACAGACGTCATGAATCGCTGTTGTCTTACACGCGGAACTGGGACACTTTGCTGAAATCAAACCACTGGCCATTGAGGCTGGTATGGGGTCATTGAGGCCCCTGTCCCGGATTGTTTTTGCCCTTTTGCCCACCAGGAGTCGTGCCATGAAGTTCCACCACCTGCCTCCCCGCATGCGTGCCGTTGCTGCGTTCGTGGTGACCGTCGTGCTGGCCTTCCTGGCGGCCGCGGCCCTGCTCATGCCCGACATCATGGTGCAATCGGTGGACTCCATGGTCCGCCTGCCCGGTGGCGTGGAGCAGATCCTCACGCAGGGTTTTTCGCAGTAAGAGTGCGCACCCCGGTGTGTGCATGGGTGCCTGCAGGCACCCGGTGGTCCAGGCGGTTCATTCATTCATCCGCCCCCCGTTGCCCCCGTTTCCTCCTGCGCATCCGCCGCAGGATTTCCCCTCCCCCTTTCCTGGCCGAACCCGTGGCGGCAGCGCTGCAGGCCCGCTGCCCCCCAAACTGGGCGCAAACGCAACGCCCGCGCGGAACCTGCTGGCAAAAAGAGGAGCACGAGAGTACCATCTGGCGCTGCACACCGGAATTTCCGGCGCTGCATACCGTAGGAGGAACACCGTGAACCCACGTTTCCTGACCCTTGACCGCACCACTGCGGCCGTTCTGGCCGCCACCCTGGCGGTCTCGCTCTCGGCCCTGATGGCAGGCTGCTCCAGCCCCCGCGAAGGCTCCCTCGACGAATTCGCCCGCTGGCACGACAACGCCAAGGCCCAGGCCCAGGCCGGCGCGCTGGCCTGGAGCGAGTTCTACAAGCAGAGCTTCGACCGCCTCACCGCCCTGCCCCCCTCCATCCAGCAGGACACCCGGCTGGAGAACACCGTGCTGCTGCTGTCCACTGCGCGCAAGTACGAGTCCAGCGAAATCACCGCCCTGCAGTTCAACACCGAACGCGAGCACATCGAGACCCAGCTGCAAGCGCGCCTGCGCTGAGCCTGCCCGCCCCCCGGCCCCGCGACGATGAAGCGCGGTGGCCCATGGCATGCCAGGGCGATGCCTGCCTGATCCCTGCCCCCATCCATGCACGCCCATCTTCGAATAGCACGCCCCGTCAGCGATCTGGCACGCGCCGTGGCCCAGTACACGCAAGGCCTCGGCATCGAGCAACTGGGCAGCTTCAAGGACCACGCAGGCTTTGACGGCACCATGCTCGGCACACCCGGGGCCGGCTTTCACTGGGAGTTCACCCACTGCACCAGCCACCCGGTCGCGCCGGCCCCCACGCCCGAGGACCTGCTGGTCTTCTACGTTCCAGAGCCCGGGGCCTGGCAGGTGCGCTGCGACGCCATGCGCGCTGCCGGTTTCATCGAAGTGCCGCCCTTCAACCCCTACTGGGCAACGTCGGGCTGCACCTTCGAGGACCCTGATGGCTACCGCGTGGTCATCCAGCGCGCTGCGTGGGGCACAGAGTCCCAAAATGCGCGCGGTGGAGAGTGGGTCGACCAGCAGCAACCCCCATGAACAACGATCACCCTGAACGAACTCCGTCTGCCTGGGCAAGAGAGTGCCTGGCGATACTTCAGCAAATCGACCCGGGCTACCGCAAGAACCGTGGAGTGTCGGGTCGATTCATGGAATTCGTGCGCCCGGATCCCAGCGGCCTCCTCGTTTCGCAAAACTTCCTGCGCGTCAGGGAGGACTACTACCTCAGCTACGCGCTGACCTTCACGGAACTCCCCCTGACCGTGCGCCTTCACCACCCGCTGGTAGCGGGCGCGCGGTTCGAGAACAGCGGCGTCTCACGGCAGTGGAGCGACGACTTTGGCATGCGCCGGGGCGATCCCGGCTACCCCAGCGGCCTGTGGTCGTTCGGACCCTGGCGCTCCAATACGCTGGAGAACATCGCCCAAGGATTCGCCTTGAACGACCAGTTCATGTACCCCCGGTACAGGCAGGCACTGGCAGAGGGCAAGGCCCACCTGGTCACCCTGTTCGAGGCGGCACAGCGCATCATTGCGCAGCTCGACCCCTCCATTCCTGTTGCGCAGCAGGCTGCCCGGTTCGGCGTGGACCCGGGTGTCCTCGCTGCGTACCCGCTGGTGTCGTCGGCGCTCGACGCCTTTACCATCGCCCGACAGGGCCAGTGCTACGCCGGATTCGGCCCCGCAACCAACACGGTGGACCTGGCCAGCATCGCGCCGGAAGTCATGGTGCTGCACTTTGCCAACGAGTTTCTACTGGTGCGCGAGCGGCTTTCGGATATCCTGGCTACCGCGAAAGCGCTTTGAGGAGGGTTGGGGACCCTGGGTAGCGCGACGATGCCCGGTTGGAATGGAGAACGAGTTCCAGTGCTCCTGGGCAAGGATCAGCCAATGGTTCGAACGCTCTTCTGCGCAAAGTAGAACCATTCGTTGCCCGGCATCGCCCCAGGGTTCGGGAAGACCACAAAGCCATCGGCAGGAGCTTTCACTTCGCGGCCATCGTGCCGTTGCCCGATGAGTTGCCCGTCCACCACGGGATCGAAGCTTTTCCACGGCTGGGCAAAGCGGTCGTCGTCATGCTCGCGATCCACCACATCCTGTAGGCGCAGGACCTGGAACTCGGAAGCTGGCGGCTTGAGCGCAAGCGATGTCAGCCCAAGCACAGCGAGTGTCTGCCGGATCGCGCGATAGGCGACACCGACCGCCTCCGGATCGTCATGCTGCCCGCATTCCAGCGTCACGCCGTAGCCACCCCGCGAGCGCATGTACTCGGACGTGCCGATGCCATACCCCGTATCCAGAAGAGCGGCGCTGGCAGACTGTTGGGCCTGCCGTCGCCGCTGCACACCACGGGCATACACATACATCCAGCCTTCCACCACCCGCCGAGGCCCGAGGTGCGCAACCAGGCGCTCCTCCTGCGCTGAATGCTGGAACGGCTCAAGGGTGCCGGTGTTGTTGGTGGGGCCCACCATGGTGAAGGGTTGCCCCGGGGTGTGAAACGAGTGCAGGTCGAGCAACACGTCGTGCGCGTCCAGCAAGGGGCACAGGACATTCGCGATATGGTCCTCGTAGTCGGTCGGCTCAGCGCTGACACGCAGATTGCGGTTGAGATTGCGGTCCCCTTGCCGGGTGCGCTGTTGATAGGCGCAGGGATTCGTCACCGGCACCATCGTGAGGACACCCCGTTCGATGCCAAAGGCTCCAGCCGCCAGTTCGTCCACGACCTGCGCAATGGCCTGGGCACCGCATCGCTCATTGCCGTGCACGGCACCAAGGACCACGACCCGCGGCCCTGGCTTCAGTGCCATGAATTGGTGAACATGAAGAAATGACGGGCGGGTCGAAGAGGTCATGGGAGTTGGCAGCGTGGCGAGCAAAACGGTGTAGATGCAAATGTCACGCCACGACTGGAACTTTGTCAAACCCTGCAGGGGCCTTTCCAAACTGGTGAAGCAAGCGCCAGCAGTGCCAGAAACGCCGCAGCCCCCAGGCCTGCAGAAACCCACAGCGCCCCCGCACCCAGGCGGTCCAGGCACAGCCCAAACAGCCATGGGGACGCCGCCTGCGCAATGCGCGCCGGCACCATGAGCAAGCCCTGCCGATGCCCGTAGCCTGCGGGCCCAAACAGCACCAGCGGCAGCGTGCCCTTGGCAATGGTCAGGATGCCGTTGCCCGCGCCATGGAACAGCGCGAACACCGCTGCCACCGGCGCCCCAGCCACCGCGAGCAGCCCGGCGCCCAGTGGGTGCATCAGCGCCGCCAGGCGGGCAGACAGCAGCGGATGCACATGGCGCAGAAAGCCGAACTCTAGCAGACGCCCCGCCACCTGGGCCGGCCCCACCAACGCGCCTACAGCCACGGCGGTCGCCAGCGAGGCGCCGCCCTCCTGTAGCAGGCGGGGCAGGTGCGAGGCCATGGCGGTGCTGGTGAACCAGGTTGCCGCGAACACGAAGGCCAGCAGCAGGGTGGCCCGGCGCGCATGGGCGGGCACAGGATCAGCCGCCGCTGCATGGGCAGCACCCGATGTTTCTGGCGCAGACCCCACCGCCTCAGTTTGCGGTCGGCGCGGCGTCCACGCATTGAGCGGCAGGCCCACCACCAGGTGCAGCGCAGCCCACGCCCAACAGGCGCCGCGCCAACCCCATTGCGACTCCATCCACATCGACAGCGGCCAGCCGACCGTGCTGGCAAAGCCGGCGATCAGGGTGATGCCCGTGATCGAATTGCGCGCGTTCTTGCCATGCAGGTGCACCAACGCGGCAAATGCCGCCTCGTACAGCCCGCTGCCCATGCCCACGCCCAGCAGCACCCACGCGGCGAACAGGCCCCCGGGGCCCTGGGCCATGGCCAGCGCCGCCAGGCCCAGTGCAAACACCAGGCTGGTGGCCACCAGCACCGGCCGGCCGCCCCAGCGGTCGATGCTGCGGCCGGCATACGGCCCCAGCAGCGCGGAAACAACCAGCGCCCACGAGAAGGCGGCGAATACCGTGGGGACCGACACCCCCAGCTCCCGGGCCATGGGCACTGCCAGGATGGCGGGCAGGTAATAGGTGGAGGCCCAGGCCAGGGTCTGGGCGGTGCCCAGGCTGGCGACTGTGGTTGCTGATGTCAGGCGTGGCAAGGGGATTCCTCTCGGCTAATCCATGGGGACGGCGGGCATCAGCCGCAGCATGACGTTTTGGCCGTCACCACCTGTTGCGAGGCTGCGACCTTGGACGCCGTGGGAGCCGCAGCCGGAGGACAGCCGCATCCCTCGCTGCCCTTGGCCTTCTTTGTCTCGTCCAGCGCACAGCAGGCCGACATGTCTTGCACCGCCGGGCCACCACAGCAACCCGAAGCAACGGTGGTCTGCCCCGTTAGCGGCTCGGAAAGGTCCACCGAGCACACGCCCGTCTGCGGCAGGTCGAGCAGTACCTGGTTGGCCGCCACCCAGTCGCCGGCAATGGCCGCCACCACCGAGCGCGCCTGCTCATAGCCCGTGGCCATCAGGAAGTTGGGCGCACGCCCGTAGCTCTTGGCGCCGATGGCATAGAAGCCGGGCTCCGGATGGGCCAGTTCCTTGTGGCCATGGGGGCGCACGGTGCCGCAGCTGTGCAGGTTGGGGTCGATCAGGTCGGCCAGGGCTTCGGTACTCTCGATCCAGGGATCCAGGCGCGTGCGCAGTTCGCGCGCCAGCGACAGATCGGGGCGCGAGCCCGCGGCCACGATGATCTCGTCAATGCCCTCCACGGGTGCCACGGTCGGATCGATGGCGCGCACGGTCGTGAGGCCACCGACCCGCTCCAAGGACTGCACGCCAAAGCCCAGGTGCAGAACGATGTGCTGCTGCTCGACAAGGTCGCGCAGCCGGGTGCCCAGGGCGCCGCGCGCCGGCAGCCCATCGGCACTGCCTCCGCCGAAGATCTTGCGCAGGTCCTTGCCCCGCACCGTCCAGTGCACGCGGGTGCCAGGCTCTCCCTCTGCCAATGCGGCCAGCGCCAGCAGGTTGCCGGCAGCGGAATGGCCCGCACCCACCACCATCACCGAGCGGCCCGCATACCGGCCACGGGCAGCCCCTAGGATGTCCGGCATGCCATAGGCAATGTGTTCCCGCGCCGCACGCTCGCCCAGCGCGGGAAAGCCATGGATGCCCATGGGATTGGGCTGGCCCCAGGTGCCCGACGCGTCGATCACGGCCTGGGCCCGAATCTCTTTTACCCCCTCGGCGGCCTGCACCACCAGCACGAAGTCCGCATGCTCCCGTCCGGCCGTCTTGACCTTGTCGAAGCCCGCGCGCGAAATGCCCAGCACCTGGTGGCCGAAATGGATGTGCGGCGCAAGCGCCCTGTGTGCCGCCAGCGGCCCCAGGTAGCGCTCCACCAATTCGCCGGCTGTGGGCAGGCCATCGGAATCGGGCATGGCCCAGCCAGTGCTTTCCAGCAGCGCACGCGCCGCCGTGTCCACGTTGTAGCGCCAGGGCGAGAACAGGCGCACGTGGCCATACGACTGCAGATGGACGGCAACGCCGGCTCCGGCCTCGAAGACCTCCACCGCCAGACCGCGCCCGACCAGATGGGCAGCGGCCGCGAGCCCGATGGGGCCGGCACCGATCACGGCCACCGTGAATGCAGAAGAGGATGTGGAATCAGCCATGGGGATCTCCTTCGTAGTTCGCAGATTAACGAACATTCATGACAAAAAGAAGAGGCCTCGGCCTCCTCACAGGGACTGGACCAGTTGCTTGAGCTCGGCGAGCCGCGCAGGGTTGATGCAGTAGCAGGTGCGCTGCTCCTCGGCGGAGCCCAGGATCAATCCCGCCTCCTTGAGCACCTTCACATGCTGCGAGGTGGTGGACGGCGCCAGGCCCACCACGTCGGCCAGGCTGCCGAAGTAGCACTGGCCATAGCTCGACAGGTGGCGCAGCAACTGGATGCGGGCCGGATGGGCCAGCGCCTTCAGCAGCATGGCCAGCTCAGCCGTCCGGTCCTCGTCCAGCAGGACCAGCACCTCTTCTTCGTCACCAGGGCAGCAGGACATACGGCCTTTCTCTTAATTCGTATTTTTACGAATGATCGATGCCCGCGTGCGGCATGTCAAGCGCGACAGCGTCGAGGCCGGCCACAAAGACCAGGACCAAGAGATAGCGGGACAGGAAGACGGGCATGGTCGGTCCTTGTGTTTCAGGCGTGAAGCGTTTCGGCACGGAAGGCCAGGGTATCGAATTTCTGAGGGACTGTGGGGTGGGCCGGCGACTGCAGGCTGCATTGCCACCAGCCCACGTCGTGCCACTGCCCGTGCTTGAAGCCGACCTTTCGGTACACGCCCAGCGCCTCGAATCCGATGGACTCGTGCAACGCCACGCTGGCCTGGTTGGGCAGGGCAATGCCGGCAAATGCCTGGCAGTAGCCGAGCCCGACCAGGGCGCGTTTCAACGCCCCATACAGCCGCTTGCCGATGCCCTGACCGCGCGCGTCCTCGCGCACGTAGGCCGTGGTGTCCACGGACCACTGGTAGGCCGCTCGCTCGCGGTGCTTGCTGGCATACACATAGCCGTTGAGCAGGCCCTGCTCGTCCTCGCTCACCAGCCAGGGCAGCTCCTGCAGTGTCTTGGCAATGCGCTCGCGCATCTGCTCCACGGTCGGCACCTCCAGTTCGAACGAGATGCTGGTGTGCTCCACGATGGGCGCGTAGATGGCGGTGATGGCCTCGGCGTCGGCCGGGGTGGCGGTACGGATGGTCATGGATAGGCAGGGTGCGGTGGTGGCAGGGTGGGAGAAAACGTTACGCGCCATTCAGCAGCACGGCTTTGCATCCTTGGGCGAGCGAGGCAAGGTGAGGCAAGGGGCGGCCTGGTCCTGTCGCAGCGCCTTGAGCAGCAGCTGCAGCGATTTCTCGACGGCAGCACGGTCGCGCCCGCTCAGGCATCCGAGCAGCTGTGCCGCATGGGCGTCGAGGGTGGTGTTCAGTTCGTGGACCTTGCGCTCCCCCTCGGCGGTGAGGGTGACCAGCCAGCTGCGGGCATCCACCGGGTTGGGCTCCTTGGTCACCAGGCCACGCGCGGCTATGGCCTCCACGGCGCGCGAGACCCAGCTCTTTTCCAGGCTCACGCGCGCGCCCAGCTCGGACAACGGCAACGGGCCCGAGCGCCCCAGCTCGGTCAGCAGATGGCATTGGGTGTTGGTGGTGCTGCTGCATTCGGCCACCACGCGCTGGGCCCGCGTGTAGATGCGGGCGACCTCACGCAGCACGCTCCCTGGATTGGTGGCCGTCATATTTGGTTGTGTATAGCACCTAGGTGAACGCAGGTTAGCCACCCGGATATTCGTTGTCAATAGCAACTACCTGCGCGAGCCGAGTAGATGGCGCGGCGTCAGATCGATGCCTGGTTCACCCGGCGCATCAGCGCCTCGCCCGATTCCTTGCGCTCGCTGTAGCGGTCCACCAGGTAAGGCGACACGTCGCGCGTGAGCAGGGTGAACTTCATGAGTTCCTCCATCACGTCCACGATGCGGTCGTAGTAGGCCGACGGCTTCATGCGGTTGTCGTCGCCAAACTCCTGGAAGGCCTTGGCCACGGACGATTGGTTGGGGATGGTGAGCATGCGCATCCAGCGCCCGAGCACGCGCATCTGGTTCACGGCGTTGAACGACTGCGAGCCGCCGCAGACCTGCATCAGCGCCAGGGTCTTGCCCTGCGTGGGGCGCACCGCGCCCTGGGCCAGCGGGATCCAGTCGATCTGGGTCTTGAGGATGCCGGTCATGGCGCCATGGCGCTCGGGCGAGCACCAGACCATGCCCTCGGACCAGGCGGCCAGGGTGCGCAGTTCCGCCACCTTGGGATGCGAGTCCGGCGCGCCATCGGCCAGCGGCAGGCCGGTGGGGTCAAAGATTTTCACCTCGGCGCCCAGCGCTTGCAGGATGCGCGCCGCCTCTTCGGTGGCCAGGCGGCTGAACGAGCGCTCGCGCAGCGAGCCATAGAGCATGAGGATGCGCGCCGGGTGGGTCGAGACCAACGGGGCCGACAGGCGGGCGGTGTCGGGCCGCTGCAGCAAGGGGACGTCAAGGTGTGGCAGGTCGGTCACGGAAGAACTCCTGGGTGGTGGATGCCAATCGGGCAGGTAGATATTCAATATTTCAACGATTATTGAATCGATGAGCAGACTGTGGCCTCAACGGGATGCGGCCCCTCAGGCCGCCGTGGCAGTCTTGCGGCGCTTGCCGGCGGCTGTAGGGGTGGCAGGCGCCGCCGGCGCGCAACCGCCCTTGCCGGGCAGTTCTGCGCAGAGGCCCGGGTTGCCCGCGCAGCACTCTTCGGTCAGGTAGCCGATCAGCTCGGCCATCAGCGCCAAGTTGGCCCGGTAGCGCTGGTAGCGGCCCTCCTGCTCGACGGTGAGCAGCGTGGCGTGCGTCATGCCCTTGAGGTGGAAGGACAGGTTGGTGGGCGGCACGTCCAGTGCCGCAGCGATCTCGCCAGCCACCAGCCCACCCGGCCCCTGCCGCACGAGCAGGCGGAACACATCGAGCCGCACGGGCGAGGACAGCGATTCGAAGACGGTGGTGGCAGCGGCTTTTTGCACGGACTGACTATACAAGACGGGTTGAAATGGGCGCGCGACCAGGGCGGTCAAACGACCCGCTGCCCCTGGGCGTCGATGACCAGCTCGCCGTCTTCCTTGGAAAAAGGCCCGGGCAAGGGGGGCAGAAGGTCCAGCACCGCTTCGGAGGGCCGGCACAGCCGGGTGCCCAGCGGGGTGACGACGATGGGCCGGTTGATCAGGATGGGGTGGACCAGCATGACATCGAGCAGGCGTTCGTCCGACAGCGCCAGATCCTGCAAACCCAGCTCGTCGTACGGCGTGCCCTTTTGCCGCAGCAGGGCGCGCACGGGGATGCCCATCGCCGCAACCAGCTCCTTGAGCTTCTCGCGGTCCGGGGGCGCCTTCAGGTACTCGATGACCGTGGGTTCGATGCCGGCGTGCCGGATCATGGCCAGCACGTTGCGCGAGGTGCCGCAGGCCGGATTGTGGAAGATGGTGTGGGCGGTGGAAGCTTGCATGGCATCAATAATACAACTATTATTGAAATGTTCAATTAACTGCCTGCAACCCCGCTCTGAGGGCGCTTGCAGTGCCCCACGCCCCCTCTTCTCCTCCCCTTCAGAAAGACCACCGGATGCTTCTGGCCCTGTCGATATTTGTCGCCACCATCGCGCTGGTGATCTGGCAGCCGCGCGGGCTGGGCATTGGCTGGAGCGCCAGCGCGGGCGCTGCCGTGGCATTGCTCACCGGCGTGGTGCAGTGGGCCGACATGGCCGTGGTCTGGCAGATCGTGTGGAACGCCACGGCCGCCTTCATCGCCATCATCATCGTGAGCCTGCTGCTCGACGAGGCCGGCTTCTTCGAATGGGCGGCCCTGCACGTGGCGCGCTGGGGGCGTGGCAGCGGGCGCATGCTGTTCGCGCTCATCGTACTGCTGGGCGCGGCCGTGGCGGCGGTGTTTGCCAACGATGGTGCGGCGCTGATCCTCACCCCCATCGTGGTCGCCATGCTCGCGGCCCTGGGCTTTGGGCCGGGCGCCACATTGGCCTTTGTGATGGCTGCGGGTTTCATCGCCGACGCGGCCAGCCTGCCGCTGGTGGTGTCCAACCTGGTGAACATCGTCTCGGCCGACTTCTTTCGCATTGGCTTCAACGACTACGCAGCCATTATGGTGCCGGTGAACCTGGCCTCGGTCGTGGCGTCGCTGGTGGTGCTGCTGCTGTTCTTTCGCCAGGAGATCCCCGCAACCTACGACCAGGCCCAGCTCAGGCTGCCGGCCGCCGCCATCCGCGATGCGGCCACCTTCAAGACGGGGTGGGTGGTGCTGGTGCTGCTGCTCGTGGGCTTTTTCAGGCTGGAGCCGCTGGGCGTGCCCGTCAGCGCCACGGCCGCCGCAGGCGCCGCGCTGTTGCTGGCCGTGGCCGGCCGGGGTCAGGTGATCAGCACGACCAAGGTGCTGCGCGGTGCGCCCTGGCAGATCGTGGTGTTCTCGCTGGGCATGTACCTGGTGGTCTACGGGCTGCGCAACCAGGGGCTCACGGCCTACCTCAGCCAGTGGCTCAACGCCTTCGCGGGCTACGGCATCTGGGGCGCCGCCATCGGCACCGGCGTGCTGACCGCCGTGCTGTCCTCCCTCATGAACAACATGCCCACGGTGCTGGTGGTGGCGCTGTCCATCGATGCCTCTGCGGCCACCGGCGTGGTGAAGGAGGCGATGGTCTACGCCAACGTCATCGGCAGCGACCTGGGGCCCAAGATCACGCCCATCGGCTCGCTGGCCACCTTGCTGTGGCTGCATGTGCTGGAGCGCAAGGGCATCCGCATCGGCTGGGGCACCTACTTCCGGGTGGGGGTGACCCTCACCGTGCCCGTGCTGCTGGTCACGCTGGCGGCGCTGGCGCTGCGGCTATCGATCAGGTAGCCCGGCGGCTGCCTGGCACCAATCAGGTAGCCCGGCGGCTGCCTGGCACCAATCAGGTAGCCCGGCGGCTGCCTGGCACAAATCAGGCAGCCCGGCAGCTGCCTGGTGCAAAAAAGAGCGGGCCGGCACCCGTGGGTACCGGCCCGCCATCAGGTCGCCAGCTTCAGGCGATCAATCGCAGCAGCCCAGCATCTCCAGGCAGCACTCGGCGAGTTCTGCGCAGCAGCCGGACTGGGCCATGGCCATGCCTGCCATCGACAGCAAGACAGCGGCCACGCCGAATTTGAAAAGTTGTTTTTTCATTGGAAAATTCCTGTTGGGGTTTGGATAGAAAAGAAAAAAAGAATCCCTCCAAACCTCAATCCGGCGGCCTCCATACCGGGGCATTCCAGGACGCCCACCGTGGCCCCGTGCCCAAGGGCTGGCCCGACTGGCGCGATACCTCGCTCAGCGGGGTGCGTGGGGCAGTCATCAGCGACATGCCGCAGGGCTGGCAGCCGGGCATGGCGCAGGCTGCACCGCCATCGCCGCAGTCGGCAATACAGCAATGGTCGTAGGCTGAAACGCTGGCCGCCACCACCTGGTTCAGGAACACGCAGCCCAGCAGCAGCAAGCAGATGGCAAGAAATCTTCGCACGGCTGCAATGTACCCCAGCCTATTTGCTGTTGCCCCCGCCCTGCTCCACCACGGCCACGCGCCTGCGCAACCGGTCTGCCGCATCCTTGTCGCCCGCCGCCTCGGCGCGCTGCACCTGCAGCAGCAGCCAGGCCATGAGCGGGCGGCGCCAGCCCTGGGCGGATGCGGTGTCGGTGGCCGTGGCGATGGCGGCCGGGTCGGCCCGGCCGGACTGCAGCAGCACCCCGGCCGCCACCAGGCGCGAAAGCGGGTCTTCGATGCCGGCCAGCGCGGCACCGCCCGCGCCTGCGGTGGCCACGGCCCGCTGGGCCGGGGGCAGCAGCGCCACATCGGGCGCGGCCAGCGGCTTGCCGGCCAGGTGGTCGGCATAGGCACGCTCGGGCGGTGCGGCATCCTGGCGCAGCGCCTCGAAGGCGGTGCAGGGCTCCACCACCAGGCTGGCCACTTGGGCCGCGCAGCGCAGCAGTTCCAGCCGCGCCAGCAGGTCCGGGCGGCCAGTGCGGGCCACCTCGGCGCGGGCGCGCTCCCACTCGAGCTTTTCGACACGGGCATTGCCCGACAGGTAGGCGTCGAGCGCCTTCTGCGACGCACCCTGGGCGTTCATCTCCCATTCGGGCTCGGGCGGCTTGCTGGCGCAGCCAGCGAGCAGCATGCCGATGGCGAGCACGGCCCAGGTCACGGTCGTCGTTGTCATCGTCTTCATGGCAGCTTGATCTCCCGGTCGCGTGCAAACGGCCATTTGCGGTTGATCTCGGTGACCAGGCTGTCGATCTTGCGCAGGTTGCTCTCCACCTCGGCGCGCAGGGCGCCGAGGTCGTTCGTGGCCTCGCGGGCATTGGCGCCCACGGCCTGGGCCTCAACCAGCACGGCGTCCACCTTCTTGAGGCTGGCGCGGGTGTCGGCCAGCAGGTCGTTGACCTGGCCCACGGCGGCACGCAGTTCAGGCACCAGCGCATCCTTGCTGTTGCCGTCTGCACCGAAGACCTGGCGGTCGGCGCGCGCGGCCAGGGTATCGAGGCGCGCCAGCAGCGTGTTGGTGCGGTCCAGCGTGGTCACGAGCTTCTTGGCATCGGCCTCGCTGCCCATGAGTGCGCCCAGCACGCCGCCCGGGCCCTTGAGGCGCTCGGTGAGTTCCTGCACGTTGGACAGGGTGCTTGCCAGCGCCGCGTCCTGCGCGGTCAAGTTGTTCAGGTTGCCCAGCAACTCGCGCGCCGAGGCCATGAGCTGCGGGATCTCGGCCGTGGCATCGCCGCGCAGCACGGGGCGCACGGCGCCGTCGGGCAAGGGTGGATCGGTCAGGATGCCGCTGTAGGCGCGGATGTTGGTGCCGCCCACGATGCCGCGCACCAGCGTGAACACGCTGGACTGGCGCAGCCAGTGCGCGTCTTTGCTGGGCACCTCGACGGTGATGCGCGCGTTGCCCGCATCGGCCAGCTCGATGCGGCGCACGCGCCCGATGGGAAAGCCCGAGAACGTCATGTCCATGCCCACCACCACGCCTTCGGAATCATCGGCCGTGAGCACCAGGGTCTGCGTGGGCTCGAACACGCCGCGCGCATACATCAGGAACAGGCCCGAACCGATGATGAGCGACAGCGTGAACAGCAGCAGCGCCGCGGCCTTGATCTCCAGGTAGGCCACGGGGCGCAGCGTCTCCTGCGTGGAGCCTTCGGTGCCGGGCGGCGGCGGTGCAGGCGGTGGAGTGCGGTCGGTCATGGGGGTGTTGTTGTTATGGGTTAGTAGTAGTTGCCCATCAGCGAGGCCACCTCGATCAGCAGCAGCACGGCGAACATGCGCGCCAGGCCACCGAGCTCCGAATCGGGCTGGCCCCGGCCCTCTGCGTCGTACAGGCCGGCGGCCATGGGGATCAGCGCCACGGTGAGGCTGAAAAACAGCGTCTTGAGCGCGAACAAGGTGGTCACGCTGGGTGTGAACACGCGGCCGAACATGCGCGTGTAGCCACCTGCCTCGGCCAGGTTGAAGCCGTACACGCCCAGGTAGCCCATGACCAGCGCCACCACACAGCTGAGCGCGGCCAGCGTGATGCTGGCGAACACGCCGGCCACCACGCGCGGCAGCAGCTCCACGCGCACCGGGTCCGATCCCTGGCGACGCAGTTCGTCGAAGCGCCCCGACTGGCGCAGCAAGGCCAGTTGCGTGCCATTGGGGATGGTGGCGCGCATGGCCACGAAGAGCGCGGCGGTGAGCGGGATCAGCTCCAGCACCAGCACGCGGATCACCATCTCCATGGCGTAGCGCGACAGGCCGTAGCTGAGCGCCGTGACCACCACGATGCGCGTGAGCACCAGGCTGATGAGGGCCGCCAGCACCGTGAAGCCCAGCAGCACGGGTGCCGTGTCCAGGTACAGGTGGCGCGCCAGCGAGCGGCGCGTGGCACGCCCGTAGCTCGACGGCGACAGCACCAGCACCAGCACCACCGCCCCCAGGTACAGGATGCGCCACCACGCCACGGCCCAGCGGCGCACCGTGCTCCAGGCACGCTCGGGCAGGGACAGGCCGGGCAGGCGGTTGATCATGAATTGATCATAGCCGCCGGGCCACGGGTTCCCAAGCGGATGGCCCGTCGGGTCCATCGGGCATTTGCACCGGGGCTGGCTTGTGTGGCATGGCCGTGCAGCTACACATTGCATAGCAGACGATACATGCGCTCACACCCCAGCCACGACACTGCCTGCTACCCCGCCTGCTTGCGCGGGCCCTGCTGCTGCGCCGGCATGCGCCCCACGTAGCGCCCGCGTGGGCGGATCACCTGGGCCACGCCCGACTGCTCCAGGGCATGGGCCAGCAGGCCCACGCTGCGCGCGGTGGCGAACAGGGCGAAGGCCGCGTCCGCCGGCAGACGGTAGTGCGTGGCCAGGGCGGCCAGGGCCACGTCGATGGTGGGCTGCAGGCCGGTCTGCTCCTGCACCTTGGCGATGAAGCGCACGATGGCCTCGGGCGGCTCGAACAGCGCGAGCAAGGCCGCCGCGCGCGGGTCGCCATCGGGGTAGATGGGGTGACCAAAGCCGGCCAGCGGCAGGCCGTTGGCCAGGTAGTGGGCCAGCACCTTGTCCTCGCCCAGGCGCTCCACCTCGCTGAACAGCGCCTGCACGCGGCCCGAGGCATCGCCGTGCAGGGGCCCCGACAGCGTGCTGAGCCCCGCCAGCACGCAGGCGGGCAGCGAGGCCCCGGTGGAGGCCGCGATGCGCGCGGCAAAGGCCGAGCTCGTGAGCTCATGGTCGGCCAGCAGCACCAGCGCCGTGCGCAGCAGTTCGGCCACCGGGGCGCCCTGCTTCCAGCCCTTGGCAAAGCGCAGGTGCAGAGCCTGCTTGCCGGGCTGGGCACCGAAGGCATTGGCCAGCTGGCCCACCAGGGCCTGGCCCTCGGCATGCAGCACGCGCGTGAGCCGGCCGCTGGTGGAGTGCCCGCTGGCCGCCAGCCCGGCAAGGGCCACGAACGCGGGGCCCCGCCCTGGCGCCCCTGGGCCCGGCGGCGTGGCGCAGGCGAAGTCCACGGCCTGCTCCGCCCCCCACAGCAGCTGAGCCGCCTCTTCGAGCGTGGCGGTGCGCGCCAGGGCGATGGCGTCTTCGCCGCGGTAGTGCGGGCGCTCGCGGAAAAAGGCCGATAGCGCCGTCGGAATGCTGGGCTCAGCGCCGAACAGCGTGTTGGTGGCCAGCGTCTCGCGCTTGCTGCCGGCCTTCTTGCGCCGGGCCAGCCCGCTCAGGTCCTCGGCGCGGTACAGGCTCTTGCGCGTGTCGGTCGGGTCGGGCATGACCTCGAGCTTGCCCCGGCTCACGTAGGCATAGATGGTCTGCGGCTGCACGCCGAGGAGCTGGCAGGCCTCGGTCATCGAAATCCAGGAAGCCATGGCAGTGGTGGTGGTGGTCGTTGAATATATACATTGATTTTACACGTCAAGATTGACCAATTCATCAACACAAAACTACGATGCCCTCCAACGCAATGCATAGCCCACCGCACCACCGCCATGACGAAACCCCAGGTCCTGCAGCTCAACCCCATCCTGATCCCCTCGGTCAACGACCAGCTCGCCGCGCTCTACACCGTGCACCGGTACTTCGAGATGGCCGACGGCCCGGCCTGGCTGGCCGCGCATGGCGCCGCCATTGATGCCGTGGTCACCGGTGGGCACACCGGCATTGCACGCGCCATGCTGGAGCAGTTGCCCGCCCTGAAGGTCGTGGCCGTCAACGGCGTGGGAACCGATGCCGTGGACCTGGCCTACTGCCGCGCCCGCACCCTGCCCGTCACCGCCACGCTGGGCGCGCTGACCGAGGACGTGGCCGACCTGGCCATCGGCCTCCTGATCGCGGCCTGCCGCAACATCTGCACCGGTGACCGCTTCGTGCGCGAGGGACAGTGGGAGCAGTTCCCGCAACCCGGCGCCATTCCCCTGGCGCGGCGCTTTAGCGGCATGCGCCTGGGCATCGTCGGCATGGGCCGCGTGGGCCGCGCCGTGGCCACGCGCGCCGCCGCGTTCGGCTGCCCCATCGCCTACACCGATTTGCGCGCAATGGACGACGTGGCGCACCGCTTCGTGCCCACCCTGCTCGACCTGGCGCGCGGCTCGGACGCGCTGGTGCTGTGCGCCGCGGCCGACAGCGCCGAGGGCATCGTGAACGCGGCCGTGCTCGATGCCCTCGGCCCGCGCGGCTACCTGGTCAATGTGGCGCGCGGCCGCCTGGTCAACGAGGCCGACCTGGCCGCTGCCATCGGCGCGGGCCAGATCGCGGGCGCGGGGCTGGACGTGTTCGTGGACGAACCGCGCGTGCCCCTGGCGCTGCGCCAGAGCGAGCGCACCGTGCTGCAGGCCCACCGCGCCAGCGCCACCTGGGAGACGCGCGCGGCCATGGGCCAGATGGTGCTGGACAGCCTTGCCCAGGCGCTGGCCGGCGAACGCCCCGCGATGAGCCTCACGACATGAGCTAGCTGATGGCAGCGGCCCTGCCGCACTTCCTTCGATTTCAAAGAACCACAACGGAGACAAGACACCATGACGTCCACACGACGCGCCGCATTCGGCCTGGCCATCGCCCTCGGTGCCACGGCCCTCGCCGCACCCGCGGCCTTTGCCCAGGCCTTCCCCAACCGCCCGGTGACCCTGGTCGTACCCTTCCCACCCGGGGGCGGCACCGACACTGGGGGCCGCGTGATCGCCGAGCAACTCGCCCGGCGCTGGGGCCAGCCCGTGGTGGTGGAGAACAAGGGCGGCGCGGCCGGTCAGATCGGGGCCGACTACGTGGCCAAGTCCAAGGCCGATGGCTACACCCTGCTCTTGGGCAACATCGGCACGCAGGCCATCAACCCCGCGCTGTACGCCAAACTGCCCTACGACGCGGACAAGGCCTTTGCCCCGGTGTCGCTGGTCGCCGAGCTGCCGCTGGCGATGATGGTCAACCCCTCGGTTGCAGCGAAGACGCCTGCCGAGTTCATCGCCCTGGCCAAGGCGCAGCCGGGCAAGCTCAGCTACAGCAGCTCGGGCGCAGGCGGTGCGCCGCACCTGGCGGCCGAGATGTTCAAGGACCAGACGGGCAGCTTCATCCTGCATGTGCCCTATCGCGGCGGTGGCCCGGCCATTGCCGACCTGCTGGCAGGGCATGTGCAGCTCTCGTTCATGACGGCGCTGGAGGCCTCGGGCCACATCAAGGCTGGCAAGCTGCGCGCCCTGGCGGTCACCGGCGACAAGCGCCTGCCCGCGCTGCCCGAGGTGCCCACGCTGGGCGAAGGCGCGCTGCCGGGCTTCAACGCGATCTCCTGGATCGGCCTGCTGGCCCCCGCAGGCACACCGCCCGAGGTGGTGGACAGGATCTCGGCCGATGTGCGTGCCGTGCTCGCGGACGAAGCCGTGAAGGCCCGCTTTGCCGGCCTGGGCGGCGTGCCGCGCGCCACCTCGCCGGCAGAGTTCGGCAAGCTGATCGCCACCGACCGGGCACGCTACGCGCAGATCATCCGCAGCCGCAAGATCACCGTGGAGTGAGCTGGCGTGGTGGACTTCACTTTTCCCCCGCCGACCACGGTCACCCTGCGCGTGGCGGGCAGCAGCGCACGCTTTCCCGTGGGCCGGGTGTTCTGCATCGGCCGCAATTACCGCTGGGCACCCGACGAGGCAGCCCCCACGCAGATGCCCGCCTGGTTCATGAAGCCCGCCAGCGCCGTGGTGCCGGCCCGGGGCATGCTGCCCTACCCGCCCGCAACCCGCGACCTCTGCCACGAGGTGGAGCTCGTGGTGGCCATCGGCCGCGGCGGGCGCGACATCGATCCGGGTCAGGTCGAGGCACGGCATGTCTGGGGCTATGCCGCCGGGCTGGACATGACACGGCGCGACCTGCAGCAGCAGGCCAAGCGCGACGGCGGCCCATGGGAGCCCGCCAAGGCCTTCGACCATGGCGCGCCTTGCACGCCCATCGTGCCGGCCAGCGTGTGCGGCCACCCGCGCCAGGGCGCCATCTGGCTTAGCGTGAACGGCGTGGAGCGCCAGCGCGCAGACCTGTCGGGCCTGCTCTGGCCGGTGGCGGACCTGGTGGCCATGCT
The DNA here is from genome assembly GCF_000276605.1 of Acidovorax sp. CF316. Lineage (GTDB taxonomy): Bacteria > Pseudomonadota > Gammaproteobacteria > Burkholderiales > Burkholderiaceae_C > Acidovorax. The sequence continues at coordinate 79,020 of NZ_AKJX01000162.1, forward strand.
GTCGCGCTCCGTCACGCTGGAGCCTGGCGACCTGGTCTACACAGGTACACCGGCCGGCGTGGGCCCGCTGCAACCGGGCGACCGGGTCAGCGCAGGCGTGGCCGGCATCGGCGAGCTGGCCCTGGTCGTGGGCGACGCCCCCGTGCCCGCATCCGGCCATTGATTCATACAACGACACCAGGAGACAAGCATGCAGACCCCTTCTTTCAGGTTCAAGCGCCCCCTCGGAGCCCTAGCCGCCGCAGCCATGCTGGCCGTGGCGCCCTTGCTGGCATCGGCCCAGGCAGCCTGGCCCGCGCGGCCCATCAAGATCATCGTGCCGGCCCCGCCGGGCGGCGCCATCGACACCATTGCCCGCGTGGTGGGCGACAAGCTCGCGGCAGCGCTGGGCCAGGCGGTGGTGGTGGACAACCGGCCCGGCGCCTCGAACAACCTGGGCACCGACGTGCTGGCCAAGGCGCCACCCGACGGTTACACCATCGGCATCGTGGGCGGCAGCCACAACATCAACAAGTATCTGTTCAAGAACCTGGGCTGGGACCCGGAAAAGAGCTTCGAGCCCATCGTCTACACGCACGAGGTGCCGCTGGTGTTCGCCATGTACCCGCAGATCCCCGCCAAGACGCTGCCCGAGTTCATCGCCTGGATGAAGGCCAACCCCGAGCAGGCCAAGATCGCCACCTCGGGCCGCGGCAGCGCGCAGGAGATGGCGGCCGAGATGTTCCGCATGGCCAGCGGCACGCAGATGCTGCTGGTGCCCTACAAGGGCTCGTCGGCCGCCCACCCCGACCTGCTGGCCGGGCGCACCGCGCTGTACATCGACACCATCAGCGCCATCCAGGCCCAGGTCAAGGGCGGCAATGTGCGCGCCATCGCGGTCTCCACGCGCAAGCGCACCGCCGCCCTGCCCGATGTGCCCACGGCCGAGGAACAGGGTCTCAAGGGCTACGACGCCAACACCAACGGCGGCTTCCTGGCCCCCGCCGGCACGCCCAAGGCCATCGTCGCCCGGCTCAACACCGAGATCAACGCGGCCCTGAAGCTGCCCGACGTGCGCGCCAAGCTCGAGGCCGCCGGCATCGAGATCCAGGGCGGCACGCCGCAGGAGTATGCGGCGCTGATCAGGTCGGACCTGGCCAAGTGGGGCAAGGTGGTCAAGGAGGCGGGCATTCAGCCCGAATAAACGGCCCTAGCCCCGCGCCCGCACGATCTCTTCCTCCACCTCGCGCAACCTGTCCTTGCCGAAGAACATCTCGTCCCCCACGAAGAAGATGGGCGAACCGAAGGCACCGCGGGCAAAGGCATCCTGGGTGCTCTGCAGCAGGGCATTCTTCACCTCGAGCTCCTGGCTGGCGGCCAGCAGCGCCGCGGGGTCGAGTCCGGCCTGGTGCAGCTCGGCAGCGATCACCTGCGGGTCGTCCATCTTCTTGCCGCGCTCCCACATGCTGGCGTAGACGGCGTCGACATACGGCTCGAAACAGCCCAGCCTGCGGGCCGCGACCGCGCCGCGCATGAGCGCCAGGGTGTTCACCGGAAAGTGCGGGTTGTGCGTGAACTTCGACAGCCCATGCCTTTGCACGAAGCGGTCCATCTCCCGTTGCTCATAAGCCCGCTTGGTCGGGATGCCGGCGTTGCTCTCAGCCGGCGAGCGGTTGTTGGCCAGCTTGAACAGGCCGCCCAGCAGGACGGGCACATACTCGAATGTCGCGCCCGTGCGGGCCTCGATCGCGGGCAGCACCTTGTGGCTGAGGTAGGCGTTCGGGCTGCCGAAGTCGAACAGGAATTGCACTGTCACGTCGTTCATGGTTTTTGTCTCCTTGGTGGTTGTTGTGGTCGGGCGCAGTCACCAGGTCTCCATCCATGGGCGAATCTCCGTCTCGTGGGTCCAGGCATCGCGGGGCTGGTTGTGCAGTTGCCAGTACACCTCGGCAATGCTCTCGGGGCTGACGATGCCGCCCTGCTCCTTGGTGGCGTAGCGCTCGGGGAAGTTGCTGCGGATGAACTCGGTATCGATCGCGCCGTCGATCACCGGGTGGGCGACATGGATGCCCTGGGGCCACAGCTCCCGGGCCATGCTCTGGGCCAGTGCGCGCAGCGCATGCTTTGCGCCCGCAAACGCCGCAAAACCCTCGCGGCCGCGCAGGCTGGCCGTGGCCCCCGTGAAGAGAATGGTGCCCCGCCCGCGCGGCAGCATCACCTTGGCCGCCTCGCGCCCCATCAGGAAGCCGGCGAAGCAGGCCATCTCCCATACCTTGAAGTACACGCGCGAGGTCGTCTCGGTGATGCCGAAGCGCACATTGGCCCCGATGTTGAACACCGCGACTTCGATGGGGGCGATCTCCGCCTCGATCCTGGCGATGAGCGCCACCATCTCCTCCTCCTTGCGCGCATCGGAGCCAAAGCCATGCGCCTCGCCCCCTGCGGCGCGGATCTGGTCGACCAGGGGCTGCAGCTTGTCCGCGCTGCGCCGGGTCACGCAGGCGATGTAGCCCTCTCGCGCGAACCGCTGGGCAATGGCGCCGCCCGTGGCGTCGCCTGCGCCGATGACCAAAATTGCCTTCTTCTTGCTGTCTGCCATGGGGTCTCCTGGGGTTGCAAAGGGATGGGAACCGGCACTGCGCCCGTGTCCATCGAGTTCATCGAGTTCATTTTTTGAACTGACTGCACGATAAGTTTGAAAATTGAACTCGTCAAGGGTAAAGTTGCGGACATGAAGTGGAACGACCTGGAACAGGAACATTGCTCGATTGCCCGCACCGTCTCGGTGATCGGCGACCGCTGGACGATGCTGGTGCTGCGCGACAGCTTTCTCGGCGTGCGCCGGTTCGACGAGTTCCAGCAGCGCTTGGGCATCTCCCGCCCCATGCTGGCAGACCGGCTGGCCAAGCTCGTGGAGGCCGGCGTGCTGCGCAAGGCCGCCTACCAGGAGGCGCCTGTCCGCCATGAGTACCGCCTGACCCCCAAGGGCTTGGACCTGCACCCCGTCATCATGGCCATCGTGCACTGGGGCGACGTGCACATGGCCGGCAAGGCCGGCCGCCCCCTGCTGCACCGGCACACCGGCTGCGGCCACCTGTTCAACCCGGTCACCACCTGCTCGGAATGCCACGCGGAGTTGCGCGCCAGGGATGTATCCGTTGAGAGAGGGCCTGGGGCGTTTCCGATGGTTTGAGGGATGGCACCGGGCCCGCTGGCCGGCACCATGGGTCCCCCTAAGGATGAGGGCCTGGCTCCAGGCTCAGGCAGCCTGCGGCAGGTAGCTTGGCCGGGGCGCCGTCAGCCCGATCTTGACGTGCTGGGTGAGCTCATCGGCCAGCACTTCATCCAGACCCGATTCCAGCCCGTTCAGCGCCCGCTTGACGATCTGCTCGGGACTGGTCTTGGGCACGTCGAACCCGCGTGTGAGGTCGGTGTCGACATAGGCCATGTGCAGTCCCAGCACCTGCGTCTTCTGCGCTGCGAGCTCGTTGCGCAGGGCATTGGTCAGCGACCAGGCAGCCGACTTGCTGGCCGAGTAGGCGGCCAGCTCGCCGCCATTCACCCAGGAGGCCACCGATAGCACATTGAGCAAGGCGCCGCCGCCGTTGGCCGCAAGAACGGGGGCGAAGGCCTGGCTCACGCGCAGCACGCCGAAGACATTGGTCTCGAAGATGCGCCGCATGACCTCCTCGCTGTCGGGCGCCAGAAAGCCGCCGGGCTGGGCGATGCCGGCATTGTTGATGACCAGGGTGACGTCCTGCGCCAGCGCCGCGGCCGCAGCCACGTCGCCGGGGTTGTTGACGTCCAGCCGCAGGGCCTGCACCCCGGCCTGGGGGGTGATGCTGGCGGGATCGCGCGCGCCAGCGTAGACCTTGCGCGCACCGCGGGCGAGCAACTCGCGGGCAAAGGCCAGGCCGATGCCGCGATTGGCACCGGTGACAAGAACAACAGCGTTTTCAATCTTCATGGTAACTCCAGGGGTGGATGCAAAAGGGCTCACTTGAGCTGGATGACGACCTTGCCTTTGGCACGGCCGGATTCGACATACGCCAGGGCCTCGTTGGTGGCCTCGAAGGGAAACACCTTGTCGACCACCGGGCGGATGGTTCCGGCGTCCATGAGGCGGGTGATTTCACGCAGTTGACTGCCCTCGGCCCGCATGAAAAGGAAGGAATAGCCAATGCCCAGGCCTTGTGCCCGCCGCCGCACGCCCGCGCTGAGCAGGCGCAGCAGCAGCCGCACGATGCCGGGCGCCCTGCTGGCCTGGGCGAATGCCGGGTCCGGCGGGCCCGAGATGGAAATGAGCTTGCCACCCGGCTTGAGCACGCGCAGGGATTTTTCGAGCGCCTTGCCATCCTGGCTGTGCAGGACCAGGTCGTAGCCGCGCAGCAGGGCCTCGAAGTCCTGCGTGCGGTAGTCGATGGCGAGGTCGGCTCCCAGCTTGTGCATGGCCTGGGCACTGACCGCGCCTGCGGTGGTCGCGACACTGGCACCCAGGTGTTTGGCCAGCTGGATGGCAAAGCTGCCCACCCCGCCGGAGCCGGCCTGGATGAAGACCTTCTGCCCCCGCCGGAGCCCACCCTGCTCCACCAGGGCCTGCCAGGCGGTGAGTCCCACCAGGGGGATGGAGGCCGCCTCGACCATGGAAAGTCCACGGGGCTTGGGCGCCAGCGAGGACTCCCTGACCGGCACGAACTCGGCAAAGGTGCCGATGCGGAAATCGTCCGCCCGGGCATAGACCTCGTCGCCGATCTTGAACTGGCGCACCTGGGGGCCGACCTGCACCACCACCCCGGCCACGTCGTGGCCCAGGACGAGGGGCAAGCGGTAGGGCAGGATGGGCTTGAACTCTCCGTTGCGGATCTTGGCATCCAGCAGATTCACGCCCGCCGCATGCACCTCCACCAGCACCTCGTCATCGCGCAGTTCGGGCCGGGGCAGGTCGGCCAGGCGCAATGCGCGCTGTTTGCCGTAGCGCTCAAGAATGAAGGCTTTCATGGGGTCTCCTTGCGGGCTGGAAAATTTCGAATGACGATCATCATATTAAAAGGCAAAAAAAAGCGCACGGCCTGCACGGGCGGTTCAGGGTGCGGAAGGCGCCAGGTGCTTGAGCGCCGCTTCGCGCAGGCCGTCCGACAGCGCAGGCTCATCCACCGCACGCGCCAGCAGCAAGGCCCCCACCATGGTGGCCACGGTGGCCAGCGCGCGCTCGTGGGCGCCGGGTTGCCCCCAGTCCGGGGACTGGCGGGCGATCAGATCGACCATTTCCTTGATGTGCCGGGTAGCGACACGCCGCACCTCGGGGGCCTGGCGCATGGTTTCGGAGCCCAGCGCGGCCAGGGGGCACCCCAACTCCACCTGTTCCACATGCCCCCGGGAGAGGTAGCTGCCCAGCATGGACGAAAGGGCCGTGCCCGGCGGCACGCTGGCCACCACCTCGGCAGCAGCGGCTGCGGACTCCGCGCAGGCCTTCGCCGCCGCTTCGGCCAGCATGGCCTCACGCGAATCGAAATGGGCGTAGAAGGCGCCATGCGTGAGGCCCGCCTCCTTCATTATGTCCGCGACCCCGGTCCCGTCGTAGCCACTGCGGCGAATGGCGCGGGCCGCTACGGACACGATGCGCTCGTGCGTGGCCTCCTTGGCAGCGCTTCTGGCAGTGGTCTTGCTATTTCGCATGATGCATATCATACAACTTTAGGATGCAGGGCGCAAGGCAGCCCTGCTCACACATGCCGCTTGGCCGGCGCCGGCCCCGGCGGCGCCACGGGCTCGGCATCGGCACGCTCGTGCAGCGCCTCGATCACATGGCAGTGCCCGTCGGTTCCATCGCAGCGCCGGCGCAGGGCGATCAGGTCGCGCTCCAGGGTCTTCAACTCCTGCAGGCGGATGCGCACGTGGCTCAGGTGCTCGTCCAGCGTGTCGCAGGCAGTGTGGTCAGCGGCGGCGCTGTCCCGGTCCAGCGCCAGCAGCGTGCGCACCTCGTCGAGCGACATGTCCATGGCGCGGCACAGGCGGATGAAGCGCAGTTGGTGGATGTCGGCATCGCTGTACAGGCGGTAGCTGCTTTCGCTGCGCGGGCCGGCGGCGAGCAGGGCTTCCTTTTCGTAATAGCGGATGTTGGCGGCAGAGACGCCCGAGCGCTGGGCGGCCTCGCCGATGCGTAACCTTGCTGCATCTGTTGGCATGTGCTTGACCTTCAAGTGACTTCAAGGATTCCAATCATGGCATGGCGGATCGCAACCCGCCCCTGCACAGGAAAAAACCATGACAACGGAATCGTCGAGCCGACACACCGCACCGCAAAGCCCGCCACAGCAGCCACCCGCCCCCGTGGCGGTGGCCCTGCCCACGCCCAGGGCATCGGGCGCACGCCGTGCGCCGCAGATCAACGTCTCCTGCTGCGCCCCGGGCAGCAGTTGCGCGGCCGATGCCGCCCCTGCCAAGCCTGCGGCCGCCCCGCATGGACACGACCACGCAAAGGCGCACGACCACCAAGGCCACGACCACGCTGGCCACGACCACAGCACCCTGCCCGGCTGGGGCCGCATCGGCGCGGCGCTGGTGGCGGCCACCGGGGCCGAGCTGGTGCACCTGCTGGGCCCGGACACGCCCGTCTGGCACGGCGCCAGCATGGTGCTGGCGGCGGTGGCCATCCTGCTGGCGGGCCTGGGTATCTACAAGGCCGGCCTCCAATCGCTGCTGCGCGGCCAGTTGGGCATCAATGCGCTGATGGCGGTGGCCGTCACGGGCGCCTTCGCCATCGGCCAGTGGCCCGAGGCCGCCATGGTGATGGCCTTGTACGCCCTGGCCGAGCGCATCGAGGAAGGGGCCGTGGGCCGCGCGCGCAACGCCATCGGGTCGCTGCTGGCGCTAAGCCCGGAGCAGGCCGAGGTGCAGCAGGCCGATGGCCAATGGCGCGGCGTGCCCGCGGCCGAGGTGGCACTGGGTGCCACGCTGCGCGTGCGCCCCGGTGGCCGCGTGCCGCTGGACGGCACGGTGACCACCGGGCGCGGCGCGGTGGACGAGTCCAGCGTCACCGGCGAAAGCCTGGCCGTGGACAAGGTGCCCGGCGACAAGCTCTACGCCGGCACGCTGAATGCCCAGGCCGAGCTGCTGATGCAGGTGACCTCCGCCGCCGGCAACACCACGCTGGACCGCATCATCCGCGCGGTGGAAGAGGCCCAGGCCAGCCGCGCGCCCACGCAGCGCTTCGTGGACCGCTTCGCCGCCATCTACACCCCCGCCGTCTTCGTGCTGGCCGTGGTGGTGGCCGTGGGCGCGCCATTGCTGCTGGGCTGGGGCTGGCTTGATGCCATCTACCGCGCACTGGTGCTGCTGGTCATCGCCTGCCCCTGCGCGCTGGTGATCTCCACGCCCGTCACCGTGGTCAGCGGCCTGGCCGCGGCGGCGCGGCGCGGCATCCTGGTCAAGGGCGGGGCCTGGCTGGAGCAGGCGCGCGGCATCCGCGCCGTGGCCTTCGACAAGACCGGCACCATCACCGCCGGCAAACCCGTGCTGGTGGGCCAGGCGCAGTTTGGCGACGATGCCGCCACCGACGTGGCGCGCGCGCTGGCGGGCCGCTCGGACCACCCGGTATCGAAAGCCATCGCGGCCGGGCTGGGGGACACCGCAGGCGCCGACCTGCCTGCGGTGGAGGACTTCACCGCCCTGGCCGGGCGCGGCGTGCAAGGCCGCATTGCCGGCAGCACCTGGCAGCTGGGCAACCGCCGCCTGATGCAGGAGCGCCAGCTGTGGACCGATGTCGTCGAGGCCGCCGCCGCAGAGCACGAGGCCCTGGGCCGCAGCGTAACCCTGCTGGCCGACGCCGATGCCGTGCGCGCCCTATTCGCCGTGGCCGACACCCTGCGCCCGCAGGCCGCGCAGGCCGTGGCCGACCTCAAGGCCCTGGGCGTGGTGCCCGTGATGCTGACCGGCGACCATGCCGCCGCCGCCCAGGCGGCCGCCAGGGAAGCCGGCATTGCCGAAGTACAGGCCAGCCTGCTGCCCGAGCACAAGCTCGCCGCCATCGCAGCCCTGCAGCACAAGCACGGCATGACGGCCATGGCGGGCGACGGCATCAACGACGCCCCCGCGCTGGCCAAGGCCGACATCGGCTTTGCCATGGGTGCGGCCGGCACCGACGTGGCCATGGAGACGGCCGACGTGGTGATCATGAACGACGACCTGCGCCGCGTGGCCGAGACGGTGCGCCTGTCGCGCCGCACACACCGGGTGCTGGTGCAGAACATCACGCTGGCGCTGGGCATCAAGGCCGTGTTCTTCGGGCTGGCGCTGGCCGGCCAGGCCACCATGTGGATGGCGGTGTTCGCCGACATGGGCGCCAGCCTGCTGGTGGTGGCCAACGGCCTGCGCATGCTGCGGCCCGAAGGCAGCACCGCCACTGCGGAGAAGACAACCGCATGACCGACCGCCACCCCACCGACCCGCAGGCCGCCGTGGCCGCCGCCCTCGGCACCGCCGAGACGGGCCCGCCCGCCTCCACCCTGCAGCGCCCGCCCGGCAGCCTGCGCGTGTGCCTCACCACCACCCTGCCCGCCCCGGCCGAGTGGGTGGCTGCGCAGCTGCAGACCACAGCGCTGTTTCGCCATATCACCGCGCCGCTGCTGCGTTTCGGCACCGTGCAAGGCCCCTGGCCCGCGCACTGGCCGCTCGGCGACACGGAGCTGCGCTTCGCGCTCTTCGGCCTCGTGCCCATGGGCCGGCAGACCGCGCGCATCAGCGTGCACGCCTGCGACGGCATCCCCGGCGCCTGGCCGCTGCTGCGCGACAACGGCACAGGCCAGCTCATGCGAGCGTGGGACCACCGCATCACCGTGCAAAGCCTGCCCGGCACACCTGGCAAGCCCGAGCGCACCTGCTACACCGACGAGGTGTTCGTGCGTGCGCGCCATTTGCCGTGGCTGATGACACCGCTCAGCGCCGCATTTGCCTGGGTGTTCTACCTCCACCGGCAGCGGCGCTGGCGGCAGCTCGCGCGCGGCCATGCCCACGCGCAAGGCCGCGGGGCAGCCGCATGAGCGGCCCGCCACCGCTGGCGCCCGTACCTGTACCCGCACCCGCGTTGCAGCGTCCGGCATTCGAGCATCTCCTGGCCCGCTTCGAGGCCAGCGCGGGCGAGCCGCCGGCCGCACGCTGGCAGTGGCTGGAGGCGGCCCACGTGCTGGGCCAGACCCGGCTGGGCCTGCACTGGCGCTCGCACACCGCCATGCTGCGCTACGCCCTGCAGCTGCGCGACGGGCGCGAGGTGCTTGGCCAGGTGCTGCGCCTGGCGCTGGTGCCATTGGGCCACCTGCTGCAGCGCCTGCCCACCGGCAACATCGGGCGCGCGCATGTGCCAGCACTGCGGCCCATGGTGCCGGCGGCGCACATCACGGCGCGCATCCATGCGGCGCTGCGGGCCGCGGACATCGGCGCCACTGTCCGCCCAGGGTGAAGGGACCCAGACCTGCCCGACGCGCGGATGGGCAGCTCTCCGACAGCCAGGCGCCTGCGGCAGGTCCATCCTTGGGGTACCGCACGTTCCGCGGTGCCAACGAAAGTGAACCATGAACAAAGACCAAGTAGCAGGACGCGCCACCGACATCAAGGGCCAGGTGAAGGAAGCCGCAGGCAAGCTCGTCGACAGCCCCAAGCTCCAGGGCGAAGGCCTGGCCGACCAGGCCGTGGGCAAGACCCAGGCGCAGGTGGGCGATGCCAAAGAGGCTGTGAAGAAAGCCATCGACAAGATCTGATCCTGCAGATCTGACGCGGAACAAGCGGCCTGAGGGCCGCTTTTTCCTGCCCCAGGCCGCACCGAACCGTCAGGCGGGATCTTCAGCCCCCACCGGGCCCCGCTTCTTCTCGCGCAGCACCGCATTGACTTCCGCGCCAAAGATCAGCGTGGTCGCGCTGATGTAGAGAAACACCAGGGTGGCCACGACGCCCGCAAAGCTGCCATAGATCAGCGCCAGCTTGCCGGCCGTGCGCAGCGAGTACGACAGCGTGGCGGCCGCGACCACCCACAGGGCCGCCCCGACGAAGGCGCCGGGCAGCACCGTGCCCAGGCGCTGGCGTATGTCGGGCAGCCAGCCGTAGAGCAGTGCGTACAGCAGGCTCAGCGTGATGTAGGCCGCGCCGTAGCGCACGCTGTCGTACAGCCAGACCACCTCGTCGGCACCGTCGACGCTGGACACCACGAACTGCCAGACGCGCGGCATGATGATCACCGAGCTGAAGGTGGCCAGCACGCCAGCGCCCACGATGACGGTGAACAGCGTGGCCTTGATGCGCGCCTTCCAGAACGGCAGGCCGCGCGTGATGCCGTAGGAGCGGTTCAGTGCCGAGCGCACGGCCTGCATGCCGGACGAGCCGGTCCACAGCGTCACGATCAGGCCAACTGTGAGCAGGGCCTCGTTGCGCTGCGCGAGCACTTGGCGGATGACGGGCTGCATGGCATCGCGCACCACCGGCGGTGCGTAGCCCACCACCCGCTCGGCCAGCGCCGCGGCCTCGCCGGGTTGGCCGAAGAAACCGGCAGCGGCGGACAGCAGGATCAACAGCGGAAACATGGCCAGCAGCGACGAGAACGCCAGGCTGCCCGCCTGGTTGGCGCTCTGGTGCAGCACGTAGTTGCGCACCGCCAGGACCAGCACGCCCAGCACCGGCATGCGGATGGATGCCCGGCCCAGTCGCCGCAGGCCCTGCATGGCCACGGTCAGCACGAAGCGACCGGGCGCGTCATGGGCGAAGCTGCCCTTCGACAGAGTCGTCCAGCGTCTTGCCGATGGCCGCGCCGATCACCATCTTGGTGGCCGCCACCAGGCCGCCATGCTTGTTGTCCCAGTAGTAGCCGGAAGCCGGCACAACCTCGATCACTGTGATGCGCGGATCGTCCTTGCCCTCGGTGAACCAGGTCTTCATGACCGGGTTCCACAGCCCGTCGATCAGCGCCTTGTCGCGGTGGATGGTGGCGGTGCCTTCCAGCACCAGAAAGCCCGAGTGCTTGGCCCCCTGCAGAAAGATGCGCACATGGGGGTCGGCCTCGATCTCGCGGTTCTTGTGGCTGTCGGATGCGCTCAGGAACCACAGGTGGCCTGCCCCATCCGCCTTCTCGATGCTCATGGGCCGCGTTCCCTTGGTGTCGCCGCCGGGCGCGTTGGTGCAGAAGAAGCAGGCCCCGGCATCCTCGGCCATCTCCTGGATGCGCCGGGCTGCCTCGCCGCCCGCCAGGTGCTGGTGCGTGTCTTCGGGCTGGTTCTGGTTGATCGAGTCCACGGCGTTCTCCAGGCAGGGATGGGGATTCCGGAATTGGGCCTGACCGCACACGACCGTTGTGTAGGAGCCGATCCGTTGCCCGCGCCATCCAACACGACATGGGCCCATCGGGCGCCCCTGCCGCTGCGCACCCTTGTAGGCCGACAGCGCGTCTACGGGCGCTTGCACCCACCTCGGCAGGCGATCTGGTTAGAGTGGAAAAAAACACCGTTTGAAAGAGAGGCAAGAAAATGAAAGCCCTTTGTTTTGCCGTTGCCTGCCTTGGCTTCGCCGGGTGCAGTGGCACCGGTCCCGCACCCACCCAGCGCACGGCGGCCGAAGATCCTACGGCCATCTGCCTTGCGGCACTGGACAGCCACGCCAGCCTGGCCACGCTCAAGCCCCGGGTCGGCAGCATCGCGCAGCCCGAGGCGGCACCCCTGGCGCTGCGCTCGAGCACCGAGGTCGCGACGGTGGGCGAAAAGCCGGCCATCCAGTCGTGGGCAGGCCTGCGCAAGGACTGCGTGAACGCGGGTGCGGAGTTCCGCCTGAAGAACGCGCCGCCCGCCTATGCCGACATCGTGGAAGAGGAGAACTCGCGCTTCACCGTGCTGCTGTCGCGCCTGTACACCGGCCAGGTCGGGTACGGCGAATTCCTCAACGAGCGCATCGCCCTCGACGCCGAGATGAAGAGCCGGCGCAACAACGCACGCCAGCAGCACCAGCGCGCCAACGCGCCCATCCGGGAAGAAGAAGCCCTGCGCCGGCGAAGTGAGCTGAGCAATGCGCTGGCCGCGCTGCAACTGCCCCCTCCCCCGCCCGGCAAGAACTAGGACTCAGTCCTAGGATTCGGCCGTGAAGCCGATGGCCTTGACGATAGGCCCCCAGCGTTCCCCGTCGGCCTTGAGCAGCGCCGCCAGCTCAGCCGGGCTCGACGAGCGCGCCTCCAGCCCCATCCCGGCCAGCCCGGCGATCACATCCTTGTCGGCCAGCGCGGTGCGGATGGCGGCATTGGCCTTGGCCACCAGCTCGGCCGGCGCCTTGCCCGGCAGGAAGAAGCCGAACCATTCGTTGTAGGCCATGTCCTTGTAGCCCTGCTCGATCAGCGTGCTGACACCCGGCATGAACTTGTTGCGCGTGGCGCCCGAGGTGGCCAGCACGCGGATCTTGCCGCCCTGAAGGTGCGGCAAAAACTCCCCTACCGGCGCCGAGACGGCCGCGATCTGCCCGCCCAGCAGGTCCAGGATCGCCGGCTGCGAGCCGCGAAAGCCCACGTGGCGCATGTCCACCTTGCCGGCGCGGCTGATGAGCTCGCCCACGAAGTGCGGCACCGAGCCCGGTGCGGGCGAGCCGAAGTTGGCGCCCGTGGGGTTGGCCTTGCACCATTCGAGGAACTCGGGCACGGTCTTCACCGAGGCCGGCACCTGCGGGCCCACGGCAAAGCCCATGTCGAACACCACGCCCAGCGAGACCGGGGTCACGTCGGCCACCGGGTCGTAGGGCAGCTTCTTGTAGGTGTGGGGGTAGATGCCCAGCATGGACATGGGCGTGGCCAGCAGCGTGGCGCCGTCAGCCGGGGCCGCCTTGAGCGTGGTGATGGCAATCTGCCCGCCCGCGCCGGTCTTGTTCTCCACCACGGCCGACTTGGCGTAGCCACCCGTGATCTGGGTCGCCACGCGGCGCGCCAGGGTGTCCACGGTGCCGCCAGCGGCAAAGCCGGCCAGGATCTTCACGGTGTCGATGGCCTGGGCCTGGGCCATGAAGGGCAGCGTGCCGGCGGCGCCGGCCAGGGCCAGCTGAAGGATGTCGCGGCGGGAGGTTGCGGGGGAAAGGCTCATGGTTTGTCTCCTGTGCTTGTTGTGCAATCAGTGCGTGCGAAGCGGTGGCGGCAATCCCCTGCCCGGTGGATGCCACGGCCCGGCGATGGTACGTGAAAATCGGGCCCGTCCGCCCTAGAAAATACCCGTCAGTGGACCAGGTCGCCAAGCCCCAGGCCCGCCCGGCGCACCGCGGCCCAGAACAGCTTGACATGCAGATCGTTGTCCGGGTCGGTCAGCCCCACGTCGCGCGACGACACCGCGAGCGCCTGGGCCGGGATGGGGGTGTTGGCGCCGGCCATGGAATCGGCCAGCACCTGCACCTCGCAGGCACGCTGCAGCACGTAGTTGAAGTAGAAGGCCTCGGGCAGGCTGCGGCCCGTGACCAGCAGGCCGTGGTTGCGCAGGATCAGGCAGTTGCTGGCACCCAGGCTGTGCACCAGGCGGTCCTGTTCGCCCGGGTGCACGGTGATGCCCTCGAAGGCGTGGTAGGCCACGTTGCCGCTCAGAAAGGCCGAATAGAAATTGTTGAACTTCAGGCCCTCGGCCTTGCACGACACGGCCACGCCCGCCGTGTGGTGGGTGTGCATGATGCAGTGCGCGTCCTCGCGCGCCGCATGGATGGCGCTGTGGATCACGAAGCCGGCGCGGTTGACCGGGTAGTCCGCAGCCCCCACCGGCTGGCCCTGCAGGTCGATCTTCAGCAGGTTGTTCGCCGTCACCTCGCCGTAGTGCAGCCCGAAGGGGTTGATCAGGAAGTGCGCCTCCCGCCCCGGCACGCGCACCGTGATGTGGTTGAAGATCTCCTCGCTCCAGCCCCGGGCGTGGAACACGCGGTAGCAGGCCGCCAGTTGCACGCGCAACTGCCACTCCACCGCATCCATGCCCTCGGGGCGGGTTGCCGCCAACTCTCGTTCATCGAACATCGTCATCTCCTTTCGGCCGGGAACGTTCTCAGACGCTCTCCAGCATGATTGTCTTGCGGGCACCCGCCGCAATGCGCTTTTGCCACTCCGCAGGCCCGGTGATGTGGGCGCTGGTGCCCCCCGCATCCACCGCCACCGTCACC
>NZ_AKJX01000163.1 GCF_000276605.1 Acidovorax sp. CF316
TGGGGTACGTTTCTTTGGCGACGCAAAGAAAGGTACCTCGGCCGCCGGGCCGAGACCCGGCCTCCGCCCTCAGCAAAGCCAAACAGCAATGATCGCCACCCATCAAACCTTCAACGGCGGAATCCGATAGTGGTACTGATACACCTCCACAAACCCCAACCCCGCATACAACCGCTGAGCCACCTCATTGACCGCCCGCACCTGCAGATAGGCGGACACAGCACCCGCTTCACGCCCCCAGTGCAGCAACGCACACACCAACGCGCGTCCATGCCCCAGCCCGCGCAACTCCGGGTCGACCACGATGTCATAAAGCCCGATGGCCCCGCGCTCCAGCACCGCCAGGCCGAAGCCGATGGTCCGGCCCGAGCCGTCGCGCAGGCTCGCAAATGCACAGGGCAGGGCGATGGCATGCACCATGCCGTGGTGGATGGCATGGTATTGCGCACGCACCCCATTGGCCGCGGCAAAGCCATCGAGCCAGGTGGCCGAAGGCGTGGCGTTGATCTGCACGCCGGCATGGGCCTGAGCCGCGTCCAGCCCGGCGGATGCCATCACCAGCGAAGGGTCGAAATGCGTGTAGCCGGCGTCGGCGAGTCCCCGGTCGGCGTCGGGGTGCGCCAGGGGGGACATGCGGAACACGGGCGGCAGGCCGTGGCGTGCATACAGCGCCTCGGCCGCAGCGCGCACACCGGTGAACGACGCGCCGGCCTCGACGGCATTCACCGAATTGGCGCGCTTGGTGAAGCCACCCGACAGACGGAACACCCAGCCGCCATGCAGCACGCTCTGGCGTGCGGGCCAGGCGTTGAAGGCGCGCTCTTCGAGGGTGCGGACGAGGATGGGGTTCTCGGGGCTGGCGAGATCGCCGGGAGCAGGGGTGGCCAGGGGCAATGCGAAAGACATGGCCATTTATACCAACCGCCACCGACAGCCCTGTGTCACGCGCCCAGCCGGATGCCCGCGATGCCTGCGAACACCAGCACCGCCGCCACGATGCGGCCCGGCCCCACGCGCTCCCTGAGCAGCCACGCCGAGACCAGCGCCACCAACAGCACGCTGGTCTCGCGCAGGGCCGATACCTGGCCCATGGGCGCGCGGGCCAGGGCCCACACGGCGGTCCAGTAGGCGCCCATCTGCATGGTGCCCGCGGCAGCGCACAGCCACAGGGCACGGCGGTCCACCACGAAGGCGCGCCGCCCCTTCCACCCCAGCACGATGAGCGCCGTGGCAATGCCGTCGCCCAGCGTGATCAGCACCGCGAAACCGATGGCCGTGCCGGACTGCCGGGCGCCGAGCGCATCCACCACCGTGTAGGCCGCGATCAGCGCGCCGGTGAGCAAGGCGTAACCCACCGCTTTTCGACTGCTGCTGGTGCCACCGCCCTTGGGTGTCTTGAGCAGCGCCAGCGACAGCACCCCGGCGCACAGGCACAGCACGCCCACCAGGGCGCCAGGCCCGGGCCATTCGCCCGCGAACAGGGCGCCGCCGAGCATCACCATCACCGGCGCAGAGCCGCGCGCGATGGGGTACACCTGCCCCAGGTCGCCGTGGTTGTAGGCCAGCGGCAGCGCGAAGTGGTAGGCGGTGTGGATAGCAATCGACAAGCCCAGCAGCGCCCAGGCCGCGGCGCCGGGCAAGTCCACCCAAGGCAGGGCCAGCAGCGACAGCGCGCTGCCGAACAGCGTGGTGATGGCCATGGCGGTGATGCGGTCGCCGCCGATCTTGATGGCGCTGTTCCAGCCGGCATTGAGGGCGGCGGACAGCAGCACGATGAAAAAAACGTCGTTGGTAAGCATCCGGAGATGGTGTTGCGCGCCCAGACATCTGTAAAGTTGAATTCAATGACTGCTCGATTCAGGATTTCTGATGCGTAACCTCAACCTCGACCAGGTGCAGACCCTGGTGGCCATTGCCGACCTGGGCACCCTGGCGGCCGCGGCGCAGGCGCTGCACCTGGCGCCGCCCACGGTGAGCCTGCACATCAGCGAACTGGAGTCGCGCCTGGGGGCGCAGTTGGTGGTGCGCGGGCGCCGGCAGGCCGGCCTGACGCCTGCGGGCGAGGCCCTGGTGGCTGGCGGCCGTCGCCTCCTGGCCGGGGCCGACGAAGTGCTGGAGCAGGTGCGCCGCCGCGCCCAGGGCCTCGAAGGCCTGGTGCGGCTGGGCACCACGGCGGGCGTCAGCCCGCACCTGTTGCCGCGCCTGGTGGACACGCTGGCCCTCCAGAGCCCGGGGGTGGACGTGCGGCTCGATGTGCTCGGCTCTGCCGAGGCCATGGCGCGCCTGGCGGCGGGCACGCTGGACCTGGCCATCGTCGCCCTGCCGCAGGCCGCCACCGGCCAGGCACAGGTGCTGCACTGGCGCAGCGACCCCATGGTGGCTCTGCTGCCGCCGGGCTGGAAGGCGCCCCGGCGCATCACGGGCGAATGGCTGGCCGAGCACCCCTGGATGTCGTTCGGCCCGGCCACGCAGATGCACCGCTTGATCGCGGCCTGGTTCGCCCAGGCCGGGCTGCACGGGCGCCCGCGCATGGAGCTCAATCACCCGCTGGCGTTGCGCAGCCTGGTGGCCGCAGGGCAGGGCGCGGCCCTGCTGCCGCTGGAGCAGCCCGACGTACGGAGTGGCGATCCCGACAACGCCGGCCTGCAGGTGCGCCCGCTGCACCCGCCGCTACTGCGCGAACTGGGCCTGGCCTACCGCACCGACCAGGCGCACGGCGCAGCCACGCGCGCAGTGCTGGATGCGCTGCAGGGCCTGGCGGCGCGTGGCGTCAAAGCTGCTTGAAGAAAAAGGTGGTGCCGCAGAAGGCACCGTCGGGCATCAGTGCGTAGCGCGGCACCGCGCCCACGCGCTGCCAGCCAGCGCGCTCGTACAGGCGCTCGGCATCGCCGCCGGTCACCGTGTCCAGCACCAGCACGCTCTTGCCCTCGCTGCGCGCGGCATCGTCGAGCGCGGCCATCAGGCGCTGGGCCACGCCCCGGCGGCGCGCCTTGCGGTGCACCAGCATCTTGGCCACGTCGGCCCGGTGGGGCTGGTTGTCGGGCATGGCGGTGATGAGCTGCACGGTGCCCACGATGCCCTCTGCCGCATCCTCGGCCACCAGCAGCACGCGCTCGCCCTGCGCCACACCCTCGGCCACGCCGCGCCAGAAGGCCAGGGCCTTGTTCTGCGGCAGGGGCGCCATGAAGCTCACCGACGCGCCACCGTGCACGCAGTCGATCAGCACCTCGGCCAGGGCCTGGACGCTGGCTGCGGCTTCGTTGGCGCCCAGGCGGCGCACGGTGATGATAGGGGTGGTGTTGGCGGCGGCATTCATGGGTTTCTCCGGGTGGGGATGGGGGTGGAGGGCAGGGTGGCCAGCGCCACCAAGTAGCGCGCGTCCTGCCCCGTGGGGTTGTGGAACACGATGGGCTGGTTCAGGCGCATGGCCAGGCAGTCGCCGGCCTTGAGGTGCCAGGTGGTCTCGCCCACGGTGAGGTCCATGGCGCCTTCGACGAGCCAGACCTGCTGGTAGATGTCGGCGTCGTGCACGGCCGAGTCCAGCGCCACGCGCTGGCCCGCGGGGAAGACCACCTCCACCAACTGCAGCGGCGATGGCGCCGGGGGCGACAGCCGGCGGCGCACATAGCCCGAGGCCGGGTCCTGCCATACCGGCTGGTCGCCGGCGCGGATCACGGGGGAAGGCGGTTCCGCGCCCGGGATGCCATCATCGAAGAACGAGGCCAGCGCCACGCCCAGGCCGATGGCCAGTTTGTCGAGCACGGCTGCCGTGGGGCTGCTCTGGCCGCGCTCGATCAGCGAGATGTTGGAGCGGCTCACGCCGCTGCGCTCGGCCAGCGCTTCGAGGGAGTAGCCGCGCACGTCGCGCAGTTCGCGCAAACGCGTGGCAATGCGGGTGTGGATGTCCATGATTCCAGTTTAATGGATTTTTATTCCAGTATGCTGGATTGATGTGCAAACATGCCTTCGCGGCGATACTTGGGTACAAGACATACCTATAAGGAGACACCGTGACGACGACGCCGCTGCCACTGCAACCGCTCGATGCCGACCTGCTGGCCCGCGCCTTGCCCCTGCTCGACGAGGAATGGCTGGCCCGCGACGCCGACCTGGCCCCCGTGCTGCCCACCGTGCTGGCGCGCAATGTGGGGCAGGACTGGCACAAGGCCGGCACCTTCCGCCACCACCTGGTGGGTGTGGCACGCTCGCTGGCCATGTGGCAGCAGCCGCGCGACGTGCGCCTCCTGGGCCTCTTGCACAGCGTGTACGGCAATGCCTTCGTGGACCTGGTGAAGTTCGACCCCGCCAAGGAACGCGCCCGCGTGCGCGAGATAGCTGGCGATTCGGCCGAGCACCTGGTCTACCTGTTCTGCACCCAGTCGCGCACGCAGTTCGTGCAACGCGTGCTGGCCGGCGCATTCGAAGCCGACGGCAGCCTGGTGCTGGAGAAGGACGGCAAGCCCCACACGCTCACGCCCTACGAGGTGGCGGCCTTCATCATCGTGAGCATGGCCGACACCATCGAGCAGTGGTTCAGCTGGCAGGACGACATCTACTCGCGCTTTCCCACGGTGCAGCAGCGGCCGCAGGCCGTGCACTGGGCGGCCTCGCTGTGGCCGGGCCCCATGCGCCCCAGTGGCCGCATGGTCAGCCAGATCAATGCGCTGGGCCTGGCGCTGCAGCACCCGGGCCTCAAGGGCTTGCTGCCCATGCCGCCCGTGTTCAACGGCTGCACGGCCGAGCTGTCGGCCACCGACGAAGCGGCGGCCACCTCGCTGTACTGGTCAGTGATCCAGCAGGACCAGCCCCTGGCCGACCTTGACGTGGCCACCGCCGTGCTGGAGAGCGCCGTGCGCCACAACCCCTGGGTGGGCGAGCCGCAGATGGTGCTGGCCCAGCTGTACCTGTCTGCCGGCCGCAATGCGGACGCAGCCGCCGCAGCCTCCAGCGCGCTGCAGCAGTTCAGCGCCTGGGGCAACTCCTGGGACAAGCGCGTGCAGTGGGATGCCTGGGTGGCGTGGACACGCATCCTGCACCAGTCGGCCACCGAGGGCACCTGGCCCGAGCGGCTGGACAAGCTCAACAACGTGGCCTTGCGTGGTTGACGCTGCTTGCTTGACTTCTTTATATCAATTGAACCTAAGGTAATTAAAAGTTATTCTTTTGAGTTTTAAAGGGCAAACCCTATAGTGGAAACATCTCATAACGAAAGGTGTTTTCCGTGAATAAGCGCTCCCTCCTGCAGTCCGCTCTTGCCCTGGCCCTCGCCACTGGTTTTGCCACGGGCGCCATGGCGCAGGACAAGCCCCTGAAGATCGGCGTGACGGGCGGCCCCCACGCGCAGATCTTCGAAGTGGTCAAGAAGGTCGCCGAGAAGGACGGCCTGAAGATCCAGGTCGTCGAGTTCAGCGACTATGTGCAGCCCAACGCCGCCCTGGCCTCGGGCGACCTCGATGCCAACAGCTACCAGCACAAGCCCTACCTGGACAACCAGGTCAAGGACCGTGGCTACAAGATCGTGCCCGTGGGCTACACCGTCAACTTCCCGATCGGCCTGTACTCCAAGAAGGTCAAGAAGCTCGAAGACCTCAAGGAAGGCGCCAAGTTCGGCATCCCCAACGACCCGACCAACGGCGGCCGCGTGCTGCTGGTGCTGCAGGACAAGGGTCTGATCAAGCTGCGTGAAGGCTCCGACCTCAAGGCCACGCCGCTGGACGTGGTGAGCAACCCCAAGAAGATCAAGTTCGTGGAACTCGATGCCGCCCAACTGCCCCGTTCGCTCGACGACCTGGACGCCTCGGCCATCAACACCAACTTCGCGCTCTCCGCCGGCCTGAACCCAGGCAAGGATGCGATTGCGCAAGAGAACGCCAAGAGCCCCTATGTCAACCTGATCGCCGTGCGCGAAGCCGACAAGGACAAGCCCTGGGTGGCCAAGCTGGTGAAGGCCTACCACTCGGAGGAAGTGCGCAAGTTCATCCAGACCGAGTTCAAGGGATCGGTGCTGCCAGGCTTCTGATCCTGGTGCGCAAAGGGGCGGCCTGTGCCGCCTTTTTTCATTGGCGACCCCATCGCCGGGGTCGCCCGGTCCATCCGCCTGCCGATACGAACTACAGAGACACTCCATGAACTTCCAGCAACTGCGGTCCGTGCGCGAGACCGTGCGCAGCGGCTTCAACCTGACCGAAGTCGCCTCCATCCTCTACACCTCGCAGCCGGGAGTGAGCCGCCAGATCCGCGAGCTCGAGGAAGAGTTGGGCATCGAGATCTTCGTGCGCGCAGGCAAGCGCCTCACGGGCCTCACCCCGCCGGGCGAGGCCGTGCTGCCCATCGTGGAGCGCCTGCTGCACGACGCCGACAACCTGCGCCGCGCGGGGCAGGACTACAGCGCCAGCCATGAAGGGCGCCTGTCGATCGCGGCCACCCACTCGCAGGCGCGCTATGCGCTGCCGCAGGTGGTGCGCGACTTCCGCGCCATGTTCCCGCAGGTCTCGCTGCACCTGCACCAGGGCTCGCCCAAGCAGGTGGCCGAGATGCTGCTCAGCGGCGAGGCCGACATCGGCGTGGCCACCGAGGCGCTGGCGCACTACGACGCGCTGGTCACCCTGCCGTGCTACCGCTGGACGCACAGCATCGTCGTGCCACCCGACCACCCGCTGCTGGAATTGACCGAGCCGGTGACGCTGCAGCAGCTCACCGAGTACCCCATCATCACCTACGAGCTGGGCTACACCGGCCGGGCCCACATCGACGAGGCCTTTGCGCGCGAAGGCCTGCGCCCGGACGTGGTGCTCTCGGCCATGGATGCCGACGTGATCAAGACCTATGTGGAGCTGGGCATGGGCGTGGGCATCGTGGCCTCCATCGCGGTCGACCCCGAGCGCGACCGCCAGCTGCGCATGCTCGACGCGCGCCACCTGTTCGAGGTCAACGTCACCCGCCTGGCCGTGCGCAAGGGCACCTGGCTGCGCGGCTATGCCTACAGCTTTATCGAGACCTTTGCGCCCACGCTGCAGCGCGAGGCCGTGGAGAAGGCGGTGCGCGCCACGGGCACGCCGCTGGAGTAGGGCGGTGCTGCCGCCCACATGAAGTTGCGCATGCAGCGGGTGCGGGCCAAGGCCAGCTTTCTCATAAGTTCAGAATGATTCGTTCGTTGCCGCACGGGCCGCTGGGCGCCAGACTCAGCCCATGGCCACGGTTCAACGACAACAACAAGCATCCATCGGCGTGCACGCCCCGCAGAGCGGGGGCACGGGCGATGCCGACACCCTGCAGCTGGACCGGGTGGTGGGCTGGCTGCTCGACGGCCTGGACTGGGGCGCCCAGCTGTTCCATGTGGGGCAGTACTGCGGGCGCTGGAAGGCGTCCACCGCAGGGCATGCGCAGGCCAGCTTCCACCTGATCCTGGAGGGGCGCTGCTGGCTGCACATGCCGGGGCGCGAATCGGTGGCGCTGATGCCGCGCGACGGCGTGTTCCTGATGCGTGACGTGCCGCATTTCCTGTCGCCGTATTCCGACCCCGGCATCGACTGCCGGCCGGTGGCCATGCAGGCGCTGGCTGCGGGCCCGACCCTCGGGGCCACGGCGCTGGCCTGCGGCTTCTTCTCGTTCGAGGGGCCGTTGCGCACACTGGTGGCCGATGTGGTGCCCGAGTCGCTGGTGCTGCGCGGCTCGGACGCCTCCATGGCCGCCGCCGCTTCGCTGTTCGACCTGATGCTGCTGGAGGCGCGCCGTACCGGCACCGAGCCCTCGGCCGTGATGGACCGGCTCACCGGCCTGCTGTTCTTCTACGCTTTCCGGCACGTGGCGCAGAGCGACCCCGGCGCGCGCGGCCTGTGGCTGCTGCTGCGCCGGCCGGGCTTTGCCGGGCTGGTGGCCGACATGCTGCAGGCCCCAGCGCACCCCTGGTCGGTGGACGACATGGCGCGCCGCGTGCACCTCTCGCGGGCCGCGTTCTTTCGCCAGTTCGGCGAGGCCTGCGGGCGCTCGCCGCTGCAATTCCTGCTGCTGCTCCGGATGCAGGTGGCCGCGCGCCAGCTCGAGCAGGGCGAGTCCATCGGCCGCGCCGCCGAGGCGGTGGGCTACGAGTCGTATGCCGCGTTCTCGCGCGCCTTCAAGCGGGTGATCGGCGAGCAGCCGGGTGCCTGGCAGCGCGCGCGTTCGCGCGACCCGCGGGGTGCAGCCGCCACCGCCACAGCCGACGCCGTGCACGAACAGGCATAAAGCCGCGACCTTCGGTCATTGAGCGCGCGGCGCCGCACGGCAAGAATCCAGCCTCGACTCCCATCGCGTTCCGCCCCCCTTCACGCCACCCCTGCAAACACCCCGCTGCCATGCCCACCCGCCTCACATTGCACACCGAAGCCTCCGCCCCCGAGGGCAGCCGCCCCTTCGTGGCGCGGGCCCTGGCCAACAACGGTTTTCTGCCCAACCTCATCGGCATCCTGGCCAACTCGCCCGAGGCGCTGGAGACCTACCTCAGCGTCGCCAGGATCAATGCGCGCGGCACGCTCACGCTGGCCGAGCGCGAGGTGGTGCAGATCACCGCGGCGCGCATCCACGGCTGCGACTTCTGCGTGGCCGGGCACACGGCCGTGGCGCTCAAGCAGGCGGGGCTTGCGGTGGAGCAGGTGCAGGCCCTGCAGGCCGGCCAGGCCACCGGCGACGCCCGCCTCGATGCCGTGCGTGTTTTCGCCGAAGCCGTGATCGCCAAGCGCGGCGCGGTGCCCGACGCCGCGCTCGCCGCCTTCCTGGGCGCGGGCGGCTGCACGCAGCAGCAGGCGCTGGAAGTGGTGCTGGGCGTCAGCCTGGCCACCCTGTGCAACTTTGCCAACAGCCTGGCGCAAAGCCCCGTCAACCCCCAGCTGCAGCCCTACCTGCCTGGCAACCTGCAGGCCCCCAGCACACAGGTGGCACCCCATGCTGCATGAGGCACACAGCGCCTGGTTTGCCGACAACGCGCAGGCCCTGGACGAGGACAGCACCCTGGCAGCCGAAGTCGTGCCGCGCCTGGCCAGGGCCGGGGCGTTTGGGGCCGATGGCCAGGGCGGGCCGCTGTGGGACGCCGTCGAGTCGATTGCCAAGGTGGCTGGCCACTCGCTGACGGCGGCCTTCGCCTTCTGGGGCCACCGCGCGTTCATCGAGTACCTGCTGCAATCGCCCAATGCAGCACTGCGCAAGCGCTGGCTGCCGGCGCTCATCGCGGGTGAGCACGCGGGCGCTACCGGCCTGTCCAACGCCATGAAATACCTGGGCGGCATCGAGTCGCTGGGCATCCAGGCGACGGCCACGGCCGGTGGCTGGCTGCTCGACGGCAGCGTGCCCTGGTGCACCAACCTGCGGCCCGAGGGCTTCGTGGCGGCGGCGGTGGTGGCCCGCAGCGATGGGCCGCCGCTGGTCACGGCGCTGCCCTCGGGCCGGGCTGGTCTGGTGCGCAGCGCCGACCTGGACCTGATCGCCCTGCGCGGCAGCAACACGGCGTCGCTGGCCATCACGGCGGTGGAGGTCTCGCCCGACGACCTGCTGCACGACAATGCCAACGTCTTCCTGCCGCGCGTGCGCCCGGCCTTCCTGGGGCTGCAATGCGGGCTGTCCATCGGCCTGGCGCGCGCCGCGCTGGCCACGGCAGCCCAGGCGGCCGGCGGGGGCCGTGCCGGGCGCAGCGTGCTCGACGAGCCGCTGCAAACCCTGCGCGCGCGACTCGATGCCAGCGTGGCCGCGCTGCGCGAGGGCCTGGCCAGCGGGCGCTTTCTGGATCACCCGGCGCTGCTGTTCCAGCTGCGGCTGGACCTGGCCGACACTGTGCAGCAGGCGGTGCAGCTCGAGCTGCAGGCCAGCGGCGGGCGGGCCTACCACCGCGACCTGGCGCTGAGCTTCGCGCGCCACTGGCGCGAGGCGGCCTTCATCCCCATCGTCACGCCCAGCGTCACGCAGCTGCGCGGCGAGCTGGCGCGGCGGGCGCAGCAGCAGCAACAGGCCGATGCCGCAGCCACTCCTGCAACGCTGCCCCAGGCCTTTGCGGCCACTGCGGCGTGACCGGGACCACTGCCACCGCCGTGGACACGCCCGTGGTGCAGGCCCAGGGCCTGGGCTTTCGCTACGCGCAGGCCCTGGGCGAAGCGGTCTTTTCCGACGTGTCGCTGTCCGTGGGGCAGCGCGAAATCGTCTGCCTGCTGGGCGGCAGCGGCTGCGGCAAGTCGACCCTGCTGCGCGTGCTGGCCCGGCTGGAGGCGCCTGCGGACGCGGCTCACACCACCGGCGAGCTGCACTTCATGGGCGCGCCGCATCTGCGCCCGCACCCACGTGCGGCGCTGGTCTTCCAGCAGCCGGCCCTGCTGCCCTGGCTCAACGCAGAGCGCAACGTGGGCTTTGGCCTCGACTTCGCGCACCAGAGTGCCATCACCCGCAGCGCCCTGCGCCAGCGGGTGGACGAGGCGCTGGCCGCCGTGGGGCTGCAGGGCCAGGGTCGGCTGTTCCCGGCGCAGCTGTCGGGCGGCATGGCGCAGCGCGTGGCGCTGGCCCGGGCCCTGGTGCGCGAGCCGGTGCTGCTGCTGGCCGACGAACCTTTTTCCGCGCTGGACGCGATCACCCGGGCCGAGATGCAGCAACTGCTGGTGGACCTGGTGCACCGCTGGCAGACCGCCGCGCTGCTGGTCACGCACGACATCGACGAAGCCCTGCTGGTGGGCGACCGCATCGTGCTCATGGGCGCGCGGCCCGGCCGCATCGTGCGCGAGTGGCGGGTGGACATCGCCCGGCCGCGCAGGGCCGATTCGCCCGAGGCCGGCGCCCTGCGGCTGCAGATCCTGGGCGCGCTGCACGCTGCCCGGCAGGCCGACCCCACCCCCTCACCCTGAACGAACGAACCACCCTTGAAAGAGCCGATCACTATGACCGAGAGCACCACCGCGCGACCGCCCGCAGCCCCGCACATCTGTGCATCGAGCCACTGCGACTGCGGCCTGACGCGCCGCGACATGCTGCGCCTGGGCGCCCTGGCCACCAGCGGCATCGCCGCGCCGCTGCTGTTCGCCAACGATGCGCGCGCCCAGGCCTTCAAGGGCGACGACCAGCCTGTGAAGATCGGCTACCTGCCCATCACCGATGCCACGCCGCTGCTGGTGGCCCACGGCCGGGGCCTGTTCGAGAAGCAGGGCCTCAAGGCCGAGGCGCCCCGGCTCTTTCGCTCGTGGGCGCAGATCGTCGAGGCCTTCGTCTCGGGCCAGGTCAACGTCATCCACCTGCTCACGCCCGCCACGCTGTGGGTGCGCTACGGCTCCAAGTTCCCGGCCAAGATCGTGGCCTGGAACCACATCAACGGCTCCGCGCTCACGGTGCTGCCGGAGGTGAACAGCATCGCCGAGCTGGGCGGCAAGACGGTGGCGGTGCCGTTCTGGTACTCGGTGCACAACATCCTGCTGCAAGACGTGCTGCGCAAGGAAGGGCTCACGGCCGTGACGCGTGCGCGCGAAGCCGCCATAGGCCCCAAGGAGGTGAACCTGGTTGTGCTGGCCCCGGCGGAAATGGTCTCGGCCCTGGCCTCCAAGGCCATTGCCGGCTTCATCGTGGCCGAGCCTTTCAACGCCGCCGCCGAGCTGGCTGGCGTGGGCAAGATCCTGCGCTTCTCCGGTGATGTGTGGAAGGACCACGCCTGCTGCGTCACCTTCCTGGCCGAGCGCGACCTGGCCGAGCGGCCCGAGTGGTCGCAGCGCGTCACCAACGCCATCGTGCAAGGGCAGCTGTGGACGCGCGACAACCGGCTGGAGACCGCGTCGCTGCTGTCCAGCACAGGCGAGCGCCGCTACACGCCGCACCCGGCGCGCACGCTGGCCAAGGTGCTGGCCGCCACCGACTATGCCGACTACGAGGCCAAGGGCATCGTGCGCAACAAGGGCTGGCACCAGCGGCGCATCGACTTCCAGCCGTACCCCTACGCCTCGTACACCGAGCAGCTCGTGCGCTCCATCAAGGCCACCAAGGTCGAGGGCGACACCAGCTTCCTCGACAGGCTCGACCCGAAGTTCGTCGCGCAGGACCTGGTGGACACGCGCTTCGTGCGCAAGGCCATCGACAGCGTGGGTGGGCCCGGCGTGTTCGGCGTGCCGGCCGACTACACGCGACGCGAAACCCTGATCGCCTGAGCGCCGTGGAGGCCCGCCTGCGCAGGTTCGTGCTGCCCCAGGTCGGCATCGCGCTGGTCGCGGTGCTGTGGTGGGTGGGCAGCCTGCTGCTGACCCGGCGCACTCCCATCGCCGCCGCCTTCGCGCCGCTGCCCTCGCTGGAGGCGCTGTGGCACCTGGTGACCGGCCCCGACATCTGGCACCACGCATGGCTGAGCCTGAAGCGCGTGGCCGTGGGCCTGCTGCTGGCCGTGGCGGTGGGCGTGCCCCTGGGCATCCTCACCGGGGTGTGGCGGCTGTTCGCGCAGGCCACCACGCCGGTGTTCCAGTTCCTGCGCATGATCTCGCCGCTGTCGTGGATGCCCATCGCCGTCATGGTACTGGGTGTGGGCGATGCGCCGGTGTACTTCCTGCTCGCCTTCGCCGCCGTGTGGCCGATCTTGCTGAACACCTCGGCAGGCGTGGCCCAGCTCGACCCGCACTGGCTGCTGCTGGCCCGCAGCGTCTGCGCCACCCGGCGCGAAACGGTGCTGCGCGTCATCCTGCCCGGCATCACCGCGCACATCCTGACCGGCGTGCGCACTGCCATCGGCATCCTGTGGATCGTGCTCGTGCCTGCCGAAATGCTCGGCGTCTCCGCCGGCCTGGGCTATTTCATCCTGGACACGCGCGACCGCCTGGCGTACTCGGAGCTCATGGCCGCCATCGTGCTGATCGGCGCCCTTGGCTACCTGCTGGACCACTGCGCGCGCTGGCTGCATGCGCGGTGGCTGCACGCCTGATTCAGGAGTTGATGCCGCGCTGCACCACCGACAGCGCGCGCCGGTAGGCATCGCGCAGGCGGTAGAGCTGCGCCGGCCGGTGCGCTCCACCGGTCTCCTGCGCGCCCGCGATGGGTTCGAGCATGTCCAGCTCGTCGATCTTGCGCCGAAAGCTCACCTTGTTGATGGGTTCGCCCAGCACCGCCTCGTACACCGCCTGCAGGCGCGGCAAGGTGATGCGCTCGCCGCACAGGTAGACCGGCAGCGACGAGTACTGGCTCTTGGCGCGCACGCGCTCCACCGCCAGCGTGACGATCTCCCGGTGGTCGAAGGGCAGGGCTGGCAGTGCGGCCACCGGCGCCAGGGTGAGCCCCTCGCGGTCGGCGGGCAGCAGCTCTGCCGGCACCAGCGCGTAGTAGACGACGGAGACCGACCAGCCGCGCGGATCCCGGTCGGCGCCGGAGTAGGTGGCCAGTTGTTCGAGGTAGGGGCTCACGATGCCGGTCTTGTCGCGCAGCACGCGCGCCGCCGCATGCCAGGCTGTGTTGTCCTCCTGCGCGTGGATATAGCCGCCCGGCAGGGCCAGTGCGCCGGCAAAAGGCGGGTTCTTGCGTTCGAGCAGCACGACGTGCAGGGCATCGTCCTGGAGCGCCATGAGCACCACGTCCACGGTGCAGATGACGGGCGGGAACAAGGTTTCTGCAGGGGTCTTGGGCATGGCGTTCTCCGTGGCGGTGGCTTGACTTAGTATTTTAATGAAACTATCATAAGTTTACCAATTAAACTAAGTCGGAGGACCCATGGCAGCCCATTTCAACAAGGACCTGGAAGGCCGCTACCGCGGCTGTTTCGTCGGCCTGGCCTGCGGCGATGCCGTGGGCACCACGCTGGAGTTCCGCCCGCGTGGCAGCTTCGAACCCATCGCCGACATGGTGGGCGGGGGGCCGTTTGGCCTGGCGCCGGGCCAGTGGACGGACGATACCTCCATGGCCATCTGCCTGGGGCAGAGCCTGCTGCACCGCGGCGGCTTCGATGCCGAAGACCAGATGAACCGCTATGTGCACTGGTGGCGCCGGGGCGATCCCAGCCCGACCGGCACCTGCTTCGACATCGGCATCACCGTGCGCGATGCGCTGTCGCGCTTCATGGCCAACGGCGAGCCGATGGCCGGCTCCACCGATCCCCAGACCGCCGGCAACGGCTCGCTGATGCGGCTGGCGCCCGTCGTGCTGCGCTACTTTCCCGACATGCAGGCGGTTGTGCGCCAGGCGCGGCTCAGCTCGCAGACCACGCACGGCGCGGCCGAGGCCGTGGAGTGCTGCAGCGTGCTGGCGCAGGTGATTGCCCATGCGCTCCAGGGAGATCCGTCGCGGGGCCCGGCCGGCCGCCGGGAGGTGCTGTCCGTGGCGCAGGCGGGCCTGGCCTGCCCGACTGTGCAGACCATTACGGCAGGCGCCTACCTGGGCAAGCCGCGCGAGGCGATCCGGGGCAGCGGCTACTGCGTGGCCTCGCTGGAGGCGGCCCTGTGGTGCTTTGCCACCACCGGCTCGTTTGCCGATGCCGTGCTGGCCGCCGCCAACCTGGGCGACGACGCCGACACCACGGCCGCCATCACCGGGCAGGTGGCGGGGGCTTTCTACGGCATCGAGGGCATTCCCGCGCACTGGCGCGCCATGCTGTTCATGGGCCAGGAGATCGGCGAGATGGCGGCGGCCCTGCTGCACCGGGCCCGCACGCGCGCCGTGCCGGGATAAGAGGCCACGCCTGCCTGCTTTTCCGTCCATCGCCCGCGCGGCGCCCGGGTACGCTTGAGATGGGGGCCAACGCATGCCCCCGGCGGCCTGCAAGAGGCTGTTTTTGCGGCGTGTTTTTTATTTTTGTCCTTGTTTCCTGTCTATTTTTTTTGGATGTGTCCCATGCGGTATCTCGCTGTTTTATTGCTGGCTGCGGTGACCCCGTTCGCTCAGGCTGCCAACTTCGTCTCGCTCCACCAGTCGGCGCTCAAGATAGCCCTGCCTCCGGCAGCCGGCTCCTACAACTACAAGTTCGATACCAGGATCGGCTTCAAGCAGCAGTACGCGCCGACAGGTGTCACGGGCTGCGCCATTGGCTACGCCACGGGCGGTTGTGCCTTTCCGGGCGGTGGCTCCCTGGCTCTGCCCGAGTTCACCGGCTACCAGCTGCAGAACAAGGAATTCAAGATCTTCATCCCCGCGGGCACGCGCTCGTTCATGTTCTCGGGCTATGCGCCCCAGCGTACGCAATCGGCCTTTGCGCTGCGCTATGGCTCGGCACCGGTGCGCGAGGCGGCCCTGAGTGGCGCGGAGTACCAGGCCGCGCAGACCAGTGAGCGCATCGACAGCGCGTTCTCGCGCCTGGTCAACGAGCGCAGTGAACAACTCGTGGTGCACGACGGGGGCGGCACCCTGCGCTTCGTGGGCGGCCAGCTCGACGCCAAGCGGGGCAGCACCAAGGAAGGCAACTGGCTCTACGTGCGCCAGCTCAGCGGCAGCCCGCTGTACGACGTGCAGGGCGCCATCGACCTGGACATGGCCCAGTATGCGGCCGGGTACGCCAAGATCGTCTGGACCACCAGCGCCTACCCCGACCCGGTGGACGCACCGAGCGCGGGCGGCGGTACCGGCACGGTCACCCCGCAAGACAATGCGACGACCCTGCCGGTCCCGGCCACGGTGTCCACCTCGGTGGTGTCCGCTGCCGGCCAGCCGCTGCGGCTCGATATCACCCTGGCGCAGGCGACATCCGACGTGGCTGCCAGCCCGAAGATCAGCACCTGGGTTGCGGCACTCATTCCGGCCAACGGCCAGTCGTTCCAGGCGGATACCTGGTTCTTCCGCCTGGCCAACGGCAGCTGGGCCAGCCAGGTGCCGGCGGACCTGGAGGGCATCGCCTTCGCCAGCCAGGTGGCCAACGCCGCCAGCCTCAAGTTCACGCCCTCGCTGGACTTCACCGAGGCCGAGCTGCGCGCGTTCAACGTGCAGGTCCACTTCGGCTACAAGACCGGCACCGGCAGCTTCGTGAGCAAGGGCAAGGTCTGGCCGCAGTGAGGGGTGTTCGCCGCTGAAGGGCGGGGCGGGTTTGTTTCGGCATGAGCTCATGCGAAATGCGGCGTTGGAAGAGAGCGGCCTGGCCGTTAAGCTGGCGCTTTGCCTCTTCGCCTGAGCCTGCATGCCCCATCACTTCGACACCATCGTCATCGGCCTCGGGGCCGTAGGCTCCGCCACGCTGTACCAGCTGGCACGGCGTGGGGCCAGCGTGCTCGGGCTGGACCAGTTCCAGCCGCCGCACAGCCTGGGTTCCTCGCATGGCCAGACCCGCATCACGCGGCTGGCCGTGGGGGAGGGCGACGAATACGTGCCCCTGGTGCGCCGCTCGCACGAGATCTGGCACGAGCTGGAGGCCGCCACCGGCCAGTCCATCTACACGCGCACCCACGGCCTGGTGCTCGGGCCGCGCGATGGCGCGCCGCTGCACCAGGGGCGCCGCCTCGACTTCGTGCACAACACCATCGAGATCGCGCGCCGCCATGGCATAGACCACGAGGTGCTGGACCATGCCGACCTGCGCCGGCGCTACCCGCAGTTCCAGCTCAACGACAACGAGTTCGCCTACTGGGAGCGCGACGCCGGCTTCGTGCGGCCCGAGGCCGCCATCAGCGCCCAGCTGCAGCAGGCCCAGGTGCATGGCGCCACGGTGCAGACAGGGGTTCGCGTGACCGGCCTCGCGCACGAAGGCGGACATGTGCGCGTGGAAACCACCCAAGGCAACTACAGCGCCGGGCAGGTGGTGCTGGCGGCCGGCCCGTGGCTCCCGGGCCTGCTGGGCCAAGAGCTGCGGCATGCCTGGGCGCCCCAACTGGCGGTGTACCGCCAGGTGATGTTCTGGTTCGACGTGGGGACCGCCACGCCCGCCTTCGGGCCCGGCGCCTTCCCGGTCTTCATCTGGACCTTCCGCGATGGGCCGGACGATTCGATCTACGGCTTTCCCACCGCGGATGCAGAGGCGCCGGCCTTCAAGGTGGCCACCGCACAGTACCTTGAGACCACCACGCCCGATACGGTGGACAGGGTCGTGGCCGACGCCGAGCGGGATTCCATGCTCCAGCGCCATGTGCTGCCGCGCTTTCAGGCCCCAGGCGCCCGCTGCACGGACGCGCGGGCCTGCCTGTACACAGTGACCCCGGACCACGGCTTCGTCATCGACCGCCTGCCCGGCTGGCCGGGCGTGCACGTGGCCTCGGCCTGTTCGGGCCATGGCTTCAAGCACTCGGCCGCTGTGGGGGAGGCCCTGGCGCAGCAGGTGCTCGACCTGCCGGAGCGCCTGGACCTTCGGCCCTTTGGGCACGCCTTGCGCGGCCTGGCGGGTGCGGGGCTTGCCTGATCAATTCCAAGGATGTTTTGGTTTTATAGAAACCAATTTTTATTCTTTTGGGTTTTATGGGAAGGGTTTTAGAGTGGACGCATGTTCAAAGCAGCCCCACCCATGAGGGCTGCGACCACCCTCGTTTCAAGGACCCCTGCCATGTCTTCATCCGCCATCCAGGATACCCAGGACGCTGTGCTCGCACAGGAATTGGAATCTGCCCGTTCGGTCGCACTGGCGTCCGGCCTGCCCTATGCGGGCGGCGTTTCGCCCACCGTGGCGTGGAAACTCGTCCTGGCTGGCGATGCCGTGCTGGTGGACGTGCGCTCGGCCGAAGAGCTGAAGTTCGTCGGCCGGGTGCCGGACAGCCTGCACGTGCCTTGGGCCACGGGCACCGCGCTGCAGCGCAACCCGCGCTTCGTGCGCGAGCTGGAGGCCCGCCTGGCCAGCCACGGCGGCAAGGAGGCCACGGCGCTGCTGCTGTGCCGCAGCGGCAAGCGCTCGGCCCTGGCGGCCGAGGCGGCGGCCAAGGCCGGCTTCACCCACGTCTTCAACGTGCTCGAAGGCTTCGAGGGCGAGATCGACCAGCGCCAGCAGCGCGGCGGCTCCGATGGCTGGCGCTTCCACGGCCTGCCCTGGGTCCAGGACTGAAGAACCGACTGCCCGCGGCCAACCCCCTCACGATTGAACCACTGCTCTCTCTTCTCCCCATGGCCGTCTTCAACATCGAACCCATCGTGCAGTCGCTGCACGCCGTGCGCCGCGACTGGCGCAGCCTGCAAAAGCGCTCCCAGGAGCCAGGCGGGCGCGAGTTCCCGTCGCGTGACGCGCTGGCCGACATTGTCGACAAGCTCAAGGGCGTGCTGTTTCCCATGCGCCTGGGCCCACCCGACCTGCGCCAGGAGAGCGAGGACTTCTACGTCGGCCACACGCTGGACGCCGCCTTGCATTCGCTGCTGGCACAGATCCGGCTGGAGCTGCGCTACGTGCTGCGCCACCAGCCGGTGGAAGAGCAGAACATCGAAAAGCGCGCCGTGCAGGCGGCCCGCAGCTTCGCCACCTCGCTGCCCGACATCCGCAGCCTGCTCGACAGCGACGTGCTGGCCGCCTACCACGGCGATCCGGCCGCGCGCAGCGTGGACGAGGTGCTGCTGTGCTACCCCGGCATCCTGGCCATGATCCACCACCGCCTGGCGCACCGCCTGTACCAGCTGGAGCTGCCGCTGCTGGCGCGCATCGTGGCCGAGCAGGCGCATGCGCAGACCGGCATCGACATCCACCCCGGCGCGCAGATCGGCGCGGGCTTCTTCATCGACCATGGCACGGGCGTCGTGATCGGCGAGACAGCGGTGATCGGCGAGCGCGTGCGTGTCTACCAGGCCGTCACGCTGGGCGCCAAGCGCTTTCCCACCGACGAGGACGGGCACCTGCAAAAGGGCCTGCCACGCCACCCGGTGGTAGAAGACGATGTGGTGATCTACGCCGGTGCCACGGTGCTCGGCCGGGTCACGCTGGGCAAGGGCGCCACCATCGGCGGCAATGTCTGGATCACGCACGACGTGCCCGCAGGCGGCAATGTGACGCAGGCGCTGTCGCGGCACAACGGACACCACGAGGGCGAAAAACCCGGGGTGGGCGTGGCATGAGCGAGGTGCTGGTACGCAGTTTCGG
The DNA here is from genome assembly GCF_000276605.1 of Acidovorax sp. CF316. GTDB lineage: Bacteria > Pseudomonadota > Gammaproteobacteria > Burkholderiales > Burkholderiaceae_C > Acidovorax. Next base: position 18,935 of record NZ_AKJX01000163.1, read on the forward strand.
CACCGCCGTGCGGCGCCTGCGCGAGGCGCGCGGCTGGTCGCAGGAGCAACTGGCCGAGCATGCCGACCTCAACCGCTCCTATGTGGGCGAGATCGAGCGCGGCCGCGCCATTGCCTCGCTGGTCACCATCGACAAGCTCTCCCAGGCCTTCGGCGTGCGCAGCGCCACGCTGCTCGGGCACTGCGACGCATTGAGCGATGCGAATGCGCTCAAAGGCACGCGATTGGCGGCTATAGCATGTTGAAGCGCTGAGGCCACCGGCGGAAACTGGCTGGGAGTTTTTCTCTCATCCCACCTTTTCTGATACGGAGCCTCACATGACGGCAACAGTGGGCGGCACGACCGCCCTGGGCGACAACGCAGCACGGCAACTTGCCAACGCGACCAAGACCACCGCACAACTCTCGACCATCTCGCCGCGCTGGCTCACGCACCTGCTGCAATGGGTGCCGGTCGAAGCGGGCATCTACCGCTTGAACCAGGTCAAGAACCCCGAGCTGATCAAGGTCACCTGCACCGCCCGCGAGGAAGAGAACCAGCTGCCGCGCACCTTCGTGGACTACGAAGAGAACCCGCGCGAGTTCTTCCTGAACGCCGTGAGCACCGTGCTCGACGTGCACACCCGCATCTCCGACCTGTACAGCAGCCCGCACGACCAGATCAAGGAACAGCTGCGCCTGACGATCGAGACGATCAAGGAAAACCAGGAGAGCGAACTCATCAACAACCCCGACTACGGCCTGCTGGCCCAGGTGACGGATGAGCAGCGCGTGTTCCCGCTGACGGGCGCACCCACGCCGGACGACCTCGATGAGCTGCTCACCAAGGTCTGGAAGGAGCCCGCCTTCTTCCTGGCCCACCCGCTGGCGATCGCCGCCTTCGGCCGCGAAGCCACGCGCCGCGGCACGCCGCCACCCACGGTGAGCCTGTTCGGCTCGCAGTTCATCACCTGGCGCGGCATTCCGCTGATCCCTTCGGACAAGGTGCCCGTGGCCGACGGCAAGAGCAAGATCCTGCTGCTGCGCGTGGGCGACAAGCGCCAGGGCGTGGTCGGCCTGTTCCAGCCCGGCCTGCCGGGCGAGCAGAGCCCGGGCCTGTCGGTGCGCTTCATGGGCATCAACAACCATGCCATCGCGTCCTACCTGATCTCGCTGTACTGCTCGCTGGCCGTGCTCACGCCCGATGCGCTGGCCGTGCTGGACGACGTGGAGATCAACAAGTACCACGACTACCCCGACACCTACAAGTAAAGCGGCCGCGTGGTGACCATTCCATCCTCCCTTCCTGCCAGCGTGCCCGCCACGCTGCAGCCGCCGATCGATCCGGCGCTGCTGGCCGGGCTGGCGACGGCCCTGTTCGCGGCCCGGCCCGGCGAAGAGCCGCGCTTTGCCGGGCCGGCTGCAGGCCTGCCGTCCACGCCACCGGGCTCGCTGCCCGGGGCGGGGCAGGGCACGCCCTGGCCGCCTGGCGTGCAGGCGCCCGTCAACATCGCACCCGCCGGCTCGCCGCTGGTGAGCCCGGCGGGCTTTGGCCCCGGCGTGCCCGGTACGCCCATTCCGCAAGGGCTGGTGCCGGGTGCCAACCTGGTGCCGGCGTCGCCCACGCCGCTGGCCTCGCTGGCGCACCGTGCGCCGGCGCTGCTGCCGCATGCGGTGGCCGGCAATGGCGTGCCCGACTCGGTGGTCAGCACCTTGCCGGCCTACGAGCCGCGCTTTGGCAGCGGCGTGCTGGGTGTGCCAGAGGCAGCGCCCGCCCAGGCCGCTCCTGCGGTGGCGCAGGGCGCTTCGCCGTACTACTTTCTCGGTGAGCGCCACGGCCACCCCCTGGCGGCCGACCGCCTGCCCCAGGTGACCCCGCCCGACGGACATGGCGCCGCACCTGGCGGGCTCGATGCCCTGGCGCGGCTGCCTTTTGCCGCACCCGAGGTGCCGCGCGTGGGCTCGCCCACGGCCGGCACCGGCGTGCCCAGCACGGTGCCATCGACCGAACCGCGCTTTTACTTTGCCGACGCGGTGGTGCTGCCCGGCGGCTACACCACGCCCGGCCGTGCCCCGGCTGCCGGCAGCGTCCCCCAGGCCGACCGCAGCGCCCACCCGGCGTTCGACGTGCATGCGGTGCGCCGCGACTTCCCGGTGCTGCAGGAGCGTGTGAACGGCCGCCAGCTCGTATGGTTCGACAACGCGGCCACCACGCACAAGCCGCAGTCGGTCATCGACCGCATCAGCTACTTCTACGCGCACGAGAACTCCAACATCCACCGCGCAGCACACGAGCTGGCAGCACGCGCCACGGACGCCTATGAGGGCGCACGCCAGCGCGTGCAGCGCTTCATCAACGCGCCCGATGTGAACGAGGTGATCTTCGTGCGCGGCACCACCGAGGCCATCAACCTGGTGGCCAAGAGCTGGGGCGCGCAGCATGTGGGCGAGGGCGACGAGATCATCGTCAGCAACCTCGAGCACCATGCCAACATCGTGCCCTGGCAACAACTGGCCGCCGCCAAGGGCGCGCGCCTGCGCGTGATCCCGGTGGACGACTCGGGCCAGGTGCTGCTCGATGAGTACCAGAAGCTCCTGAACGACCGCACCAAGATCGTCGCTGTCACCCAGGTCTCCAACGCCCTGGGCACGGTGGTGCCGGTCAAGGAGATCGTGGCCCTGGCCAAGCGGGCCGGCGCCACGACCCTGGTCGACGGCGCGCAGTCGGTCTCGCACATGCGGGTGGACGTGCAGGACCTGGGGGCCGACTTCTTCGTGTTCTCGGGCCACAAGGTCTTCGGGCCCACCGGCATCGGCGTGGTCTGGGGCAGGCGTGCGGTGCTCGAAGACATGCCGCCCTGGCAGGGCGGCGGCAACATGATTGCCGACGTGACCTTCGAGAAGACGGTGTTCCAGCCCATCCCGAACAAGTTCGAGGCGGGCACCGGCAACATCGCCGACGCCGTGGGCCTGGGCGCCGCCATCGACTACGTGAACCGCGTGGGCATCGAGAACATCGCGCGTTATGAGCACGAGCTGCTGGTCTACGGCATGCGCCACCTGGGTGCCATCCGCGGCGTGCGGCTCATCGGCACGGCCGACGACAAGGCCAGCGTGATGTCCTTCGTGCTCGCGGGCTACACCACGGAAGAGGTGGGCAAGGCGCTGAACGAGGAGGGCATCGCCGTGCGCACCGGCCACCACTGCGCCCAGCCCATCCTGCGCCGCTTCGGCGTGGAGACCACGGTGCGGCCTTCGCTGGCGTTCTACAACACCTTCGACGAGATCGACCGTCTGGTCACGGTGGTGCAGCGCCTGGCAGGGCAGCGCCGGGCGGGATGACGCCGGCCGCCAGCCCTGGCGAACTTCCCGGCGCAATCCGCTATACAAAATATAGCAATTGCGCCGGGTGAGCAGGCCATGGCGTCACGGTCTGTGGCTATCATGGCGAGTGCTTCGCGCAGCAGGGCCTGGAGACCATTCCTGCAGCGCCTTTCTCCGTGTCGTCCCCTTCACAAGGAGTTTCCATGAGCAATGTCCAGATCGCCGTCATCGTCGGCAGCCTTCGCAAGGATTCGTTCAACCGCAAGCTGGCCACCGCCATCGAGCGGCTGGCACCGGCAGACTTCCAGTTCACGCAGCTGCGCATCGACGACCTGCCCCTGTACAACCAGGACGACGACGGCCAGCAGGCCGCCTCGGTGCTGCGCCTCAAGGGCGAGCTCAAGGCGGCGCAGGGCCTGCTGTTCGTGACGCCCGAGTACAACCGCTCCATCCCCGGCGTGCTCAAGAACGCGCTGGACCATGCCTCGCGCCCCTACGGCCAGAGTGCCTGGGGCGGCAAGCCCGCGGGCGTGATCGGTGCCTCGGTGGGCGCCATCGGTACCGCGCTGGCCCAGCAGCACCTGCGCAACGTGCTGGCCTACCTCGACGTGCCCACCCTGGGGCAGCCCGAGGGCTTCATCCACGCCAAGGAAGGTTTGTTCGACGCCGACGGCAACGTGGGCGAGGGCAGCAAGAAGTTCCTGCAAAGCTGGGTCGATGCGTATGCCGCATGGGTCAAAAAGCACATCTGAGTTTCTGACCGCACCAAGCAAAACGCCGCCCGATGGGCGGCGTTTTGCTGGGCTGACCAGAAACTGGATCAGGCCACTTGTGCGATCTGTGGCTGGTTGGCCGGCACGCTGGCGTGGGCCTGGATGTCCTTGTCGGCGCTGGCGATGGCCAGGGCCTTGGCGTCAGGGCCCATGCCCACGCCTTCGGCACGCACGAAGCGCACGTCGGTGATGCCGAAGAAGCCGAACACTACCTTGAGGTAGCTTTCCTGGTGTTCCATGGCCTGGCCACCTTCGCTGGTGGAGTACACACCGCCGCGGGTCGAGGCCACGATCACGGTCTTGCCACCGGCCAGGCCCACGGGGCCCTTGTCGGTGTACTTGAAGGTGCGGCCAGCCTGGGCGATGCGGTCAATCCAAGCCTTGAGCTGGCTGGGGATGGTGAAGTTGTACAGCGGGGCGCCGATCACGATCACGTCGGAGGCCAGGAACTGGCTTACCAGGGCTTCGGACAGGGCGTTTTCCTGGCGCTGCACTTCGGTCGCGGCGGCCTGGCCGGTGCGAAAGCCCAGGGCATCGGCGCCCAGGTGGGCCGGGGCCTGTACGGCCAGGTCCAGGTGCTGCACCGCGGTGTTGGGGTGGCCGGCCTTCCAGGCGGCGACGATGCGCTTCGTGAGTTCGCGGGAAACGGATTGTTCGCCGGTGATGGCCGAGTCGATGTGAAGCAGTTGCATGAGTGGATCTCCTGTGGGTGGTAGCCACAGCGTGTGGCCATGGAATGAATTGTGGAGACACACTCATTTGTTGATAAGGTATTGAACTTGCGATAGATTGTCCTATCAGTAGAACGATGTACTTTATGCAAGACCTCAACGACATGCTGTATTTCGCGGAGGTGGTCGAGCGCGGTGGCTTTGCCGCCGCCGGCCGCGCCCTGGGCATCCCCAAATCGCGCCTCTCGCGCCGCGTGTCGGACCTGGAGGCGCAGCTGGGCGTGCGCCTGCTGCAGCGCACCACGCGCAAGCTCTCGCTGACCGAGGTGGGCGAGGCCTACCTGCGCCATTGCCAGGCCATGCGCGAGTCGGCCCAGGCGGCCGCCGACACGGTGGCCCAGGTGCAGACCGTGCCGCGCGGCACCGTGCGCGTGAGCTGCCCGGTGACGCTGGCGCAGACGGTGCTGGCCGAGATGATGCCGCCCTTCCTGGCGCGCTACCCCGAGGTGCGGGTCGACATGATGGTCAGCAACCGGGCGGTGAACGTGGTGGAGGAGGGCATCGACGTGGCCCTGCGCGTGCGCCCCACGCTGGAGGACAGCGGCAGCATGGTGGTCAAGCGGCTGGACATGACCAGCCAGATCCTCGTGGCCAGCCCCGACCTGCTGATACGCCAGGGCACGCCCACCACGCTGGCAGACCTCTCGCGCATGGACAGCGTGGCCATGTCGGCCCCCGACGGCCGCGCCACCTGGAACCTGATGGGCCCGGGCGGCGCGCACCAGGTCGTGCACCACACGCCGCGCTACGTGGCCGACGACCTGCTGACCCTGAAGTTCGCGGTGCTGGCCGGCATCGGCATGGGCTGGATGCCCGACTACATGTGCCACGAGGAGATGCGCGAGCGCCGCCTGGTGCGCGTGCTGCCCGAGTGGGTGCCGCCCCCGGCCATCGTGCACGCGGTGTTCCCTTCGCGGCGCGGGCTGTCGCCCGCGGTGCGCAGCTTTCTCGACTACCTGGGCGAGGCCATGCCGGGGCGCAACAGCCTGGCCACGCGCGATGGTGGGGCCGGGCTGGACGGCGCGGGCATCTAGTGTCAATACGCCGTGCAGTGAAGGCCGCTCTGGCCTGAGGTCACTTCGCCCCGCGCGTTTTCAGGCCACAATGCAACCAGTTGCAACTGACCGGATTGCCTGCGTACCACCCTGCGCAGGTACCCCGGGGCGCGCCGTGAAAAACCCCCACCCTATTGATACCGACCTCCAGAAGGCCCGCACCCACCCCTCGGTGCGGGCCATCGTGATCCCGCCGTGCCCGGAGTCGCTGCTGCGCCTGCAGCAGATCGTGGCCGCACCCGAGCTCGATTCGGGCGCGCTGGAGCAACTGGCCTCGTCCGACGTGGCCCTGGCGGCCGCCCTGATCCGCCAGGCCAACAGCCCGCTGTTCGGCCTGGCCCAGCCGGTGCAGACCATCGGCATGGCGCTCACCGTGCTCGGGCTCAACCCGGCGGTGGAACTGCTCTCAGCCTTCATCACGCGCAATGCGCTCATGGTGCGCTCGCCGCTGCTCGAGCATTTCTGGGAAAGCTCGCAGCGCCGCGCCATCGCCTGCGAGCACATCGGCCGCCAGCTGTACAGCTTCGACCCCGGCCTGGGCTACAGCTTCGGCCTGTTCTGCCACGTGGGCATGCCGGTGCTGGTCAAGGCCGTGCGCGGCTATGGCTCCACCGTGACCGAGGCCCTGGCCCGCAAGGACCGCACCTTCACCCAGACCGAAAACGCCAACCACCACACCGACCACGCGGTGATGGGCGCCCTGGTGGCACGCACCTGGCACCTGCCGGGCGACGTGGCCCAGGCCATCTGGCTGCACCACGACTTCACGGCCCTACAGGACGAGCGTTTCAACCCCACGGTGCGCCACCTGGTGGCCCTGGGCCTGCTGGCCGAGTACCTGGTGAACCACCACGACGGCCTGCAGCCCACGCGCGACTGGCTGCAGCACGGCCAGGCCTGCATGGACCACCTGGCGGTGTCGGAAGAGGAGCTGGACCACTGGGTGGACGAGTTGCACCCCGCCTTCGAGGCTGCGCGCTTCTGATCCCCTCCCTGGCCGTTAGCATGGCACCCCATGCTGCCCGCCAAACCCTATCTGCAAAGCGTCTGCATCCGCCCCGACGCCGAGGTGGACTACGACACCTACCCCCACAACATCCCCGCCATCCGGGATATGGGGCGGATGGAATTCCACCCGGACGTGACCTTTCTGGTGGGGGAAAACGGCTCGGGCAAGTCCACTCTGCTGGAGGGCATTGCCCTGGCCCTGGGGTACAGCCCGGAGGGCGGCACACGCAACTTCAGCCTGTCTTCTGCGGGTTCGGAATCCTCCCTGCATGAAGTGCTGCGGCTGGCGCGCAGCTTTCGCCAGCCCAAGGATGGGTATTTCCTGCGGGCCGAGAGCTTTTTCAATGTGGCCACCTACATGGACGAGGTGGGCTATCTGGACGGCTATGGCGGCAAGTCGCTGCATGCACGCTCGCATGGCGAGGCTTTCATGGCGCTGCTCACGCACAAGTTCGAGGGCAAGGGCCTGTACCTGCTCGACGAGCCCGAAGCGGCCCTGTCGCCCAACCGCCAGCTGGCCGCGCTCTCGGCCATCCACCAGCTGGTGGAGGACAAATCCCAGTTCATCATCGCCACGCATTCGCCCATCCTGCTGTCCTACCCGCACGCGAAAATCATTCTGTTCGACGGCACGGGCCTGTCGGAAGTGGCCTTCGAGGACACCGAGCACTACGCCGTGACGCACGATTTCCTCAACAACTACCGGGCACGACTGGACCGCCTGTTGGACCAGGACTGAGCTTTTTGGCGCCTTGATAGACGTTTTTGCGATTAAGTCAGAACAATATATTCGTTTGGGTTTTAAAGCGCGGCTCGCAGAATGGCTCCATCAGACATTGACGGAGCACATCCATGGCCACCTTGCGACTCGGCGACACCGCCCCCGACTTCACCCAGGAATCCACCGCCGGCCCCATCCATTTCCATGAATGGGCAGGCGATTCGTGGGTGGTGCTGTTCTCGCACCCCGCCGATTTCACCCCCGTCTGCACCACCGAGCTGGGCAAGACGGCGGCCCTGGCCACCGAATTCGCCAAGCGCAAGGTCAAGCCCATCGCCGTGAGCGTGGACCCCGTGGATTCGCACAACCGCTGGGTGGGCGACATCAACGAGACGCAGAACACCACCGTCAACTTCCCCATCCTGGCCGATGCGGACAAGAAGGTGGCCGACCTGTACGACATGATCCACCCCAACGCCTCGACCACGGTCACGGTGCGCAGCGTGTTCATCATCGACCCCAAGAAGGTCATTCGCACCACCTTCACCTACCCCGCGAGCACGGGCCGCAATTTCGACGAGATCCTGCGCGTGATCGACTCGCTGCAGCTGACCGACAGCCACAAGGTGGCTACGCCCGCCAACTGGAAGGACGGCGACGACGTGATCATCGTGCCCAGCCTGCAGGACCCGGCCGAGATCGCCCAGCGCTTCCCCAAGGGCTTCAAGGCCGTGCGCCCCTATCTGCGCATCACACCGCAGCCCAACAAGTAAGCCAAGCAAGCCAGGCGGTGGCCTGCGGCGCGCGCCCCTGCTGCAACCAGCAGGGCAGGGCGCTGCCGGGGCCATGCCGGGCGCTACCAACGTGAACCCCACTTCCATCATCATCGTCCCCGGCTGGCGCGACTCCGGCCCCGGCCACTGGCAGAGCCTGTGGGCCGAGCGGCTGCCCAGCGCGCGCCGCGTGGTGCAGGACGACTGGATCACCCCCACCCGCAACGCCTGGGTCGGCACGCTCGAAAAGACCGTGCTGGCCGCGCCCCATCCGGTGGTGATCGTGGCGCACAGCCTGGGCTGCATCGCCACCACCCACCTCGGGCCCGAGGCGGCGGCCCGCATCCAGGGCGCGCTGCTGGTGGCCCCGGCCGACCCGGAGCGCCGCGCCATCCTCAACGACTTTGCGCCGGTGCCCTACGCACAACTGCCTTACCGCAGCGTGGTGGTGGCCAGCAGCAACGACCCCTATTGCCCGATCCGCCTGGCCGGCGCTTATGCCCGTGCCTGGGGCAGCGAGTTCGTGCGCATGCAGCAGGCCGGCCACATCAATGTGGAATCAGGCCATGGCGAATGGCCCCTGGGCTGGGCGCTGCTGCAGTCGCTGACGGGCGAGCAGGGCGGCGTCGGTGTTGCGCCATCCGCTGCATCGCCCGCACCGGCATCTGCCTGGCAGGCCTCGGCCTGAGCGCATCCGCGCCCGCACCTGGCTGCCGGCGTGCAGGCCGGTGCTGCCAATGCGACTACATCTTGTTTCTTTATTCCAAAATCCGATTAATTAACAAGAATGTATTCTTTTGAGTTTTAAGGCGCTGTGCGCACAATGTGGCATCTTCCGCTTTTCCTTACGGGCTACGCCACATGACTTCTTTGAAACTCAAGACTCTCCTGGCCACTCTGGCATTGACCGCGAGCGGCATGGCGCTGGCCCAGGACTCGTTGCTCAACGTGTCGTACGACGTGGCCCGTGAGTTCTACAAGGACTACAACGCCGCGTTCTCGGCCCACTACAAGAAGACCACCGGCAAGGACGTGAAGATCGACCAGTCGCATGCCGGCTCCAGCGCCCAGGCGCGCGCCGTGAACGACGGCTTGGCGGCCGACGTGGTCACCATGAACACGACCACCGACGTGCAGTTCCTCGCCGACAGCGGCGTGGTGGCCAAGGACTGGGCCAAGAAATTCCCGCACGACGCATCGCCCACCACCTCGACCATGCTGTTCCTGGTGCGCAACGGCAACCCCAAGGGCATCAAGGACTGGGACGACCTGATCAAGCCCGGCGTGCAGGTCATCGTGGTCAACCCCAAGACCGGCGGCAACGGCCGCTATGCCTACCTGGCTGCCTGGGGCGCCGTGCGCGAAAAGGGCGGCACCGAGGCACAGGCCGCCGAGTTCGTGGGCAAGCTTTACAAGAACGTGCCCATCCTGGCCAAGGGTGGCCGTGACGCCACCGCCACCTTCCTGCAGCGCAACCAGGGCGATGTGCTGATCACCTTCGAATCCGAAGTGGTCTCCATCGACCGCGAGTTCGGCGCCGGCAAGGTCGATGCGATCTATCCGTCGGTCAGCGTGGTGGCCGAGAACCCCGTGGCCGTGGTCGAGCGCACCGTGGCCAAGAAGGGCACGGCCGCACTGGCAAAGGCCTACCTCGATTACCTGTACTCCGAAGAAGCCCAGGAGATCGCGGCCAAGCACGCCATCCGTCCGCGCTCGGAAACCGTGCTCAAGAAGTACGCCGACACCTTCAAGCCCTTGAAGCAGTTCACCGTGGCCAAGTACTTCGGTTCGCTCAGCGATGCCCAGAAGGTGCACTTCAACGACGGCGGCCAGTTCGACAAGCTCTACACGCCTGGCGCCAAGTAAACCATGACCGCTGCGACCTCTGTGGCCGCGCGGGGTGCCCTACAGGCCCCTGCGCCGGCCGGCCGGCGTGCGTCCAAACGGGTGCTGCCCGGCTTTGGCCTGACGCTGGGCTATACGCTGTTCTACCTGAGCATCATCGTGCTGATCCCGCTGTCGGCACTGATCTTCAAGACCTTCACCCTCACCTGGGACCAGTTCTGGGCCGCCATCAGCGCGCCGCGCGTGGTCGCCTCGTACCGGCTGACCTTCGGCGCCTCGTTCCTGGCGGCCATCGTCAACCTGTTCTTCGGCCTGCTCATCGCCTGGGTGCTGGTGCGCTACAAGTTCCCCGGCAAGAAGATCGTCGATGCGCTGGTGGACCTGCCGTTCGCGCTGCCCACCGCCGTGGCCGGCATCTCGCTGACGGCGCTTCTGGCCAGCAACGGCTGGGTCGGGCAGTACCTGGAGCCGCTGGGCATCCAGCTGGCCTTCAAGCCTGCGGGCATCGTGATCGCGCTGATCTTCATCGGTCTGCCCTTCGTGGTGCGCACGGTGCAGCCGGTGCTCGAAGACGCCGAAAAAGAGCTCGAGGAAGCCGCCACCTGCCTGGGCGCCACGCGCTGGCAGACCTTCACCAAGGTCATCCTGCCCTCCATCACCCCCGCGCTGCTCACCGGCTTTGCCATGGCGTTCGCCCGGGCCGTGGGGGAGTATGGCTCGGTGATCTTCATCGCCGGCAACATGCCCATGGTTTCTGAAATCACGCCGCTGATCATCATCGGCAAGCTCGAGCAGTACGACTACGCCGGCGCCACCGCCGTGGCCGTGGTCATGCTGGTGATCTCGTTCATCCTGCTGCTGGTCATCAACGCGCTGCAGGCCTGGCAGCGCCGTCACGCAGGAGCACCCGCATGAGTGGCAACAACTCCCGCACGGTGCGCCGTGCGCGCGCCGGCACGACCGAGGCGCCCTGGGTGCGCTACACGCTGATCACCGTGGCACTGACCTTCATGCTGCTGTTCCTGGTGCTGCCGCTGGCCGCGGTGTTCGCCGAGGCGCTGCGCAAGGGCTTTGGCGCCTACCTCGATGGCCTGCGCGAGCCCGATGCCTGGTCGGCCATCAAGCTCACGCTGATCACCGCGCTCATCGCCGTGCCGCTGAACCTGGTGTTCGGCGTGGCGGCGGCCTGGTGCATTGCCAAGTACGAGTTCAAGGGCAAGGCCTTTTTGACCACGCTGGTGGACCTGCCGTTCTCGGTGTCCCCCGTGGTGGCCGGCCTGGTCTACGTGCTGATGTTCGGCGCGCAGGGCTGGTTCGGCCCCTGGCTGCAGGCGCACGACATCAAGATCATCTTTGCCGTGCCCGGCATCGTGCTGGCCACCGTGTTCGTGACCTTCCCCTTCATCGCGCGCGAGCTGATCCCGCTGATGCAGGCCCAGGGCAACGACGAGGAGCAGGCCGCCATCGTGCTCGGCGCCACCGGCTGGCAGACCTTCTGGTACGTCACGCTGCCCAACATCAAGTGGGGCCTGCTGTACGGGGTGATCCTGTGCAATGCGCGCGCCATGGGCGAGTTCGGTGCGGTGTCGGTGGTGTCGGGCCACATCCGCGGCCAGACCAACACCATCCCGCTGCACGTGGAAATCCTCTACAACGAATACCAGTCGGTCGCCGCCTTTGCCGCCGCCTCGCTGCTGGCGCTGCTGGCCCTGGTCACCCTGGTCATCAAGTCGATTGCCGAATGGCGCAACGAGCAGGACATGAAGGCTGCGGCCGAATTGCCGCCCGAGCGCCCCGCGCCCGCCGTGGCACCGTCCACGCGCTGAAGCAAGCAAGAAAGCACACACCATGAGTATCGAAATTCGCAACGTCAGCAAGCAGTTCGGCGACTTCCATGCGCTGCGCGACGTGAGCCTGGACATCGCCTCGGGCGAGCTGATCGCACTGCTCGGCCCCTCGGGCTGCGGCAAGACCACGCTCTTGCGCATCATCGCCGGCCTGGAGACGGCCGATGTGGGCACCATCCACTTCTCGGGCGAGGACACCACCGACGTGCACGTGCGCGAGCGCAACGTGGGCTTTGTCTTCCAGCACTACGCGCTGTTCCGTCACATGACCGTGTTCGAGAACGTGGCCTTCGGCCTGCGCGTCAAGCCGCGTGGCGAGCGCCCGAGCGAGGCCCAGATCAAGAAGAAGGTCACCGACCTGCTCAAGCTGGTGCAGCTCGACTGGCTGGCCGAGCGCTACCCCTCGCAGCTGTCGGGCGGCCAGCGCCAGCGCATTGCGCTGGCCCGTGCCCTGGCGGTGGAGCCCAAGGTGCTGCTGCTCGACGAGCCCTTTGGCGCCCTGGACGCCAAGGTGCGCAAGGAACTGCGCCGCTGGCTGCGCCGCCTGCACGATGAACTGCATGTGACCAGCATCTTCGTGACCCACGACCAGGAAGAAGCCCTCGAAGTGGCCGACCGCGTGGTGGTGATCAACCAGGGCCGCATCGAGCAGAGCGGCTCGCCCCAGCAGGTCTGGGACCACCCGGCCAGCCCCTTCGTCTACGGCTTCCTGGGCGACGTGAACCTGTTCCAGGGCCGCGCCCATGAGGGCCTGGTGCACCTCGACGGCATGCAGCTCGATGCCCCCGAGCACGCCGACGCGCAGGACACCAAGGCCTTTGCCTATGTGCGCCCGCACGACCTCGATGTGCAGCGCTACTCGCCTGGCGTGGGCGTCGATGCGGCAGGCCGCCCGACCGGCATCGTGGCGCAGCTGAGCCGTGCCATTGTGGTCGGCCCGATCGCGCGGCTGGAACTTATTCCGTCCGACGATCACAAACCAGCGGACAATTCGAATCCCGAGACGCTGATCGAGGCACAGATCCCCGCGCAGCAGTTCAAGGAGATGGGTTTCAAGGAGGGTGAGACGCTGGTGGTGACACCGCGCCGCGCCAAGGTTTTTCTGGACCACGCCGCCAACATCTGACGCTTGCCGCCCCATGCCCCTCGCGGGCCGGCGCAAGCCGGGTGCCGGGGCATTTGGGGATGACAAGAATGATGGTGTTCAACTGGATCGACAACGCGCCGCGCCGCCTGCTTGCGCTGATCAGCTTTGCCTGCGTGGCCATGCTTGCATTCGGCATGTATTTGCAGCACGTGGTGGGACTGGAGCCGTGCCCCATGTGCATCGTGCAGCGCTACGCGCTGATCGGCGTGGCCATCTTCACCGGCCTGGCCGCTGCACGCGATTCGCGCGGCTGGTGGATGTCGCTGGCCGGCATCGCCGTGCTCATCGCCGGCTTCGGCGCCTTCGTGGCCGCACGCCAGAGCTGGCTGCAGTGGTACCCGCCCGAGGTCGCCACCTGCGGGCGCGACTTCTACGGCATGATCGAAAACTACCCCATCAGCCGCGCCATCCCCATGATCTTCCGCGGCTCGGGCGACTGCTCGGCCATCGACTGGACCTTCCTGGGCGGCTCCATCGCCAACTGGTCGTTCGTCTGCTTCGTGGGCTTCGGCCTGGTGATGCTGGTGCTGCTGGCCCGCCACCTCAAGGGCGGGCGTCGGGGCGGTTCTTACTCGATGGCCTGAGTTTTCTGTCTGTACCCATGCAAAAGGCGCTCCTCGGAGCGCCTTTTGCTTTTTTGGGGGCGGGACTTACTCCGCCTTGATCCCCGCGTCTTCGATCACCCTCTTCCAGCGCGCCGCCTCGCTTCGGGCATAGGCCATGGCCTCTTCGGGTGTGCCGCCCGCGGGCTTGATGCTCAGCTCGGCCAGCTTGTCCATCGTCTGCTTTTCCTTGAGCACCGCGTTCAGCGAGGCATTGAGCTTGGCCACCACGTCCTTGGGCGTGCCCGCAGGCGCCAGCAGCGTGTACCAGACCACCAGCTCGAAGTCCTTGACGCCTTGTTCCGACGCAGTAGGCAGGTCAGGGAACATGGGCGAGCGCTGCTGGGTGGTGATGGCCAGGTTGCGCAGCTTGCCGGTCTTGACCAGGGGCATGGCCTCGGGTGCCAGGATCAGCATGAACTGCACCTGCCCGGCCATGACATCCTGCACGGCCGGTGCGCCGCCCTTGTACGGCACGTGCAGGGCCTCGACCCCAGCGGCGCGCTTGAACAGCTCGGTGGCCAAGTGGTTGGGCGTGCCGTTGCCGGGCGAGGCATAGCTCTTGTCCGGGTTGGCCTTGAGGTAGCGCTGGAACTCCGGCAGGGTGTTGGCGGGCACGCCAGGGTTCACCACGATCATGGCCGGCACATCGGCCACGCGGCCAATGGCCGTCAGCTCCTTGGTCGCATCGAACGACAGCTTGGGAAACAGCGTGGGGTTGATGGCCTGGGTGGTCATGGTCGACAGCAGCAGGGTGTAGCCGTCGGCCGGCGCCTTGGCCACCAGGCCTGCACCCACGGCCTCGGCGGCACCGGGCTTGTTGTCCACCACGACGGACTGGCCCAGGTTGTCGGCCAGGCGCTGTCCGATGAAGCGGGCCAGCACGTCGGTGGTGCCGCCGGGCGCATAGGGCACAACGATCTTGACGGGCTTGGTCGGAAAGTCGGCGCCGTGCGCGGGCAGGGTGGCTGCTGCGCACACCGCCGTCAGGGCTAGTGCGATCTGGTGGAACACTTTCTTCATGGCTTTTGTCTCCTTGTGGTAATTGCTTTGTTTTGCTTGGCTTGCTTGCTTCAAGCGGCTTGCCCTTGCCGCACGATCTGGTCGATGAGCCGGTGCGTGGCCACGGCCTCGGCACCCGTCACCGTGGGGGCCCGGCCCTCGGCCACGGCGCCAAAGAAGTCCCGGTGCAGGGCAATGTGCGCATCGGGCGAAAAGTCCATGATCGAATCGCCGCTGCCCGATTTCGACTCGCCGTCGAGGGTTTCGACGCGGCCGTCGTGGTACTGCACGCGCAGGTTGCCACCCTCCAGCGTGGCCGTGGCATGGCGGCACACCAGCTCCAGCACCTCGGCCCGTCCCGGGTACATCGCCGTGGTAGCGACCAGCACGCCCGGCGCGCCATTGCCCAGGGTGAGCAGGGCGCTGGCAAAGTCTTCCGTCTCCATCTCGTGGATGGCCGTGGTCGCAATCTGCGAGGCCACCACGGCGCGCACCCCCACCAGGCTGCGGAACAGGTCGATCGCGTGGATGGCCTGGGTGAGCAGTACGCCGCCGCCATCGCGCGCCAGCGTGCCGCGCCCGGCCTTGGCGTAGTAGCCTTCTTGCGAGCGCCACCACGGCACCTGCAGCACGGCGCTCTGCACGGCACCCAGCGTGCCCGCGTCCAGCAGCTGCTTGAGGCGCTGCGCCCCCGGCCGAAAGCGGTGCTGCAGCACCACGCCCAGCTGCACACCATGGCTTGCAGCCTGGCCCACCAGTTCTTCGGCCCGGGCCAGGGTCACGTCCAGCGGCTTTTCGACCAGCGTGTGCTTGCCGGCTGCGAGCGCGGCCGAGGCGATTTCCAGGTGGGTATAGGCCGGCGTCGCCACGATGACCGCCTCGACCAGCGGGTCGCCCAGGATCTCCTGCAGAGCGCCCGTCACCCGGGTGCTCGGCGGCACCGCCGCCCGGGCCTTGTCGGGGTTGCTGCGGGCCAGCGTCCAGCGCAGGTCCACGCTGTCCGCCAGCGTGGCCAGACTCTGCAGGTGCGGCTCGGAGCCCGGGCCCACGCCCAGGAGTGCAATGCCCAGCTTCTTCATGGAGTGGTGCTCCCTGATGTAGCCAGTGCATCCGCTTCCAGCGCCAGCCGGCTCACGGCAAACACATGGTCCTGCGGCACGGCCTTGTCCGTGCGGTTCTGTACGTCGGCCACCAAGTCGCTGAAGAAGGTGATCGGCTCCCAGCTGCAGTCGATGTGCCGCGTGCCCTTGCGGTCGCACAGAAACAGGTGCTCGCCGCCGGCGCGGCCCTCGATGTCCACGTACTTGCGGATCTCGATGGAGCCCTCGGTGCCCCCGATGAACAGGCGGCCATCGCCCCAGGTGGGCAGCCCATCCGGCGTGAACCAGTCCACGCGGATATAGCCGCGCGCCGCGTTGTCGCGCGAGGCCAGCGCGATCTCGCCAAAGTCCTGAAAACTCACGGGCGTGGCCTGCCCGATGTGCGAGTGCACGGCATGGGCCACCGTGGCATCGGTCGAGCCGGTGAGCACCAGGAACTGGTCGATCTGGTGCGAGGCAATGTCCACCAGAATGCCGCCGTAGGTGGCCTTGTCGAAGAACCAGGCCGGCCGGGTGGTCGCGTTCAGCCGGTGCGGGCCCATGCTCAACGTGTGGAACACATTGCCCAGTGCGCCGTCTTGCACCAGCTTTTGGGCCATGGCCACCGAAGGCACGATGTGCCGCTCAGAAAAGCAGATCGCAAAGATGCGCCCGGTCTCGCGCACGGCGGCCTGCACCGCTGCCAGTTGCGCAAAGCTGGTCACGCCAGGCTTGTCAGTCAGCACGTCCTTGCCGCGCCGCATGGCATCGACGGCCAGTTCTGCGCGCCGCGACGGCACATCGGCCGTGACGATCAACTGGATGGAATCGTCGTCGAGCAGCGCCTCGGCCGACTCCACGGCCTTCAGGCCGGGAACGCGCGACTGGACGCCCTGCAGCACCAGCGGGTCGGCACGCGAGGTGGCATAGCCGGCGCAGGTTGCGCCCGCGTCCAGCAGGCCCTGGATGAGGTGGTAGATATGGCGGTGCTCGATGCCCACCACGCCAAAGCGGATCGTCATTGGGGCACCTCGGGCAGGGTTTCAAAAGGACCGCGGACCACGAAGGACCCGCCCTGGTAGCGTGCCTCCGGCGAGCCGGGCAGGGCGGCCGGC
The DNA here is from genome assembly GCF_000276605.1 of Acidovorax sp. CF316. GTDB lineage: Bacteria > Pseudomonadota > Gammaproteobacteria > Burkholderiales > Burkholderiaceae_C > Acidovorax. The sequence continues at coordinate 35,935 of NZ_AKJX01000163.1, forward strand.
AGCGCGCTGGCGCCTTCGAATGCCGCGGACGTATCCTGCGGCGCAAAGCCCAGGCGCGCCGCCTTGGCATTGCTCCACCACACCGAGGGGTTGGCCGACATGCCGTAGGCGATCAGGTGGCCGATCTCGGGCGCCAGCAGCGACCGGCCGACCAGCGCCTCCAGGTCGCCAAAGCTCAGCCAGGTCGATAGCATGCGCTGGTCCTTGGGCGCGGCATAGGCGCTGCCGATGCGCAGGCACACGGTCTCGATGCCATAGCGGTCGAAGTAAAAGCGCGACAGGTCTTCGCCAAACGCCTTGGAGATGCCGTAGTAGCCATCGGGCCGCCGCTCGCAGTCGGTCTGCAGGTGCTCGTCCTGCGGGTGAAAACCCACCACATGGTTCGAGCTGGCAAACACCACCCGCTTCACGCCATGCCTGCGCGCGCCTTCGTAGAGGTGGAAGGTGCCCCGGATGTTCGACTCGATGATTTCCTCGAACGGCCGCTCCACCGAAATGCCGCCCAGGTGCACGATGGCATCGCAGCCCGCCACCAGCGCATCGGTGCCCGCCTTGTCGGCCAGGTCGCAGACGACGACCTCGTCACTGCCTGACGCCTCCATCGGCTGGATATCTGAAACGCGCAGGACCGAGGCATGGCCCCGCATGGCCGGCCGCAGCACGCGGCCGAGCGCGCCGGCTGCGCCCGTCAACAGCAGGCGCTTGAATGGACGTGAACTCAATGTTGTCTCCGTGTTCTTGTGTGACCTGCATCGCAGTGTTCACCCGTCCACGAGAAACGTCCATTCCCAATTTCGTTCAACTCCATACCTTTTCGGTAAGGAGCCGCTCGGCCGTTAACTTGGGGTGCTGTACCCCCGTACCGTCTCTAACATCCGCGCCAACAGCGGCGATGCCTCGTCCTTGCGGTAAAAGCAGTACAGGTCCATGGTGGCCTCGCCGCGCGCCGCCACCAGCGGCACATAGCGCACGCCAGGGAACTGCACGCTCAGCATGGAGTAGGGCACCACCGTCAGGCAGTTGCTGAAGGCGGTCAGCATCGTGGCCATGACCACATCGCTGGTCTGCGTGGCAATCTGCGGCTCAAAGCCTTCCTCGGCGCACAGCCGCAGCAGCGTGGCCGTGGCCGAAGGCGACGAGCCCACCGCCAGCGCATGGTTGCGCAGCAGCGCTACGGGGATCTTCTTGCGCCGCGCCAGCGGATGATTGTCTGACATCGCCACCCACAGCGGCTCGCTGGCCACGCGCTCCACCTGCAGGTCGCTGTCGGCCGGTAATAACCGCTCGAACACGATCAGCACCCGGCCCTGCCGCAGCGCAGTCACCTGCTGCGGCGTCTGCGCGTGGTACAGCGCAATCTCCACATCGGGGTTCTCGCGCGAAAACCGGGCCAGGATGTTCGGCACGATGCCGAAGATCGCCGAGCCATACACCCCCACATCCAGCCGCCCCAGCTTGCCGCGCGCCGCCCGGTGCGCCCGGTCTGCCGCCTGGTCCACCATGCCGAAGATGGCTTTGGCATCGCGCAGCAGGGTCTCGCCCGCATGGGTCAGCACCATGCCGCGTGGCGTGCGCTCGAAGAGCTGCGCGCCGACTTCAGCCTCCAGGGCCTTGATCTGGCGGGTGAGGGGGGGCTGGGATAGGTGCAGGCGCTCGGCGGCGCGGCCGAGGTGGCGTTCTTCCGCTACGGCTACGAAATAAGTTAGGCGGCGGAGGTCCATTTAGAGGTTTGCGCGACAAGACACCACTGCATTTTGATCGACGTTCTTGTCGTGAGCGGCTGCGCGGCGCCGACGAACGCCGATGTTACGATGACCGTTAACGGCCACTAGCAGTCGATGGTGGGTTAAAGAAGCGGACATTCAACGTTGAAGTTGTGGGGCGGCGAAGCCGTCCACACGAACGACCAGTTAGCCATTAGTCTCACAGCCCGTCCTCCCGAGCCGATAACCAACCTTGGAAGTGTGCTCGTGCCAACTCTGCCTCTTCGGGACTGGCAAAAAACAGATCAGCGCCTCCGTCATAGGGAGCGTATATGCGGCGTCGCTGAATATCCGCCAGAAGTACAGGTCCGGTTCGATCGTCCGCGACGGAGAGGAGAAGGTCATTGAACGAGGCCGTTTTCCACTTCACCGGCAGACCGAAGAACTGAAGCCCGTCGTCCTCATCTCCGGCGGACAAGACATGTACCGGCGTTCTGCCATCCACCTGCAATGCTTCAAACGACCACGCCTGGTTCTCGCCGAAGCGAGTGACAACCAATTGGCAGTCGGCGTCTTCGCCGAGGACGTAGGTTGCAGCGGCATTCTGGCGATGGAGAAGTTCTGCTCGCTCAGCCTCCGTCTCCGCATAACGCTTCGATTCTGGAAGGCTATGAACGCGCAACCATCGATCTGCCAACGCTACCCGACAGAGGAATCCTGCGGGCAACACATAGCCGAAACTAGAACGCCACTCGGTCGCGAAAGGAAGAGTCTGCATCTAATGACTAACGCCGCGTTAAGCGGCCGCGGGCCGATACAACACCAGGAAACACGAAAGTCTCTCCCCGCGGTCCGCTTGAACGCATAGTCAGGTTTGCACTCCTGGACGCAATAGGGCAATCACTCTGCGAACCTCACCCGGAACTTGATGGTAGATGCGCTGAGTCATTCTGTCGGGTACATAGCTAGCAAACTGGGAGTGAACCCGCTCAAGAGCTACGAGAAGCTTCTCTTGAGTCTGGGCGCTAGCGAGGCCGGACTCGATGACAGCTTGTGCAACGGGCGGCAGACTTGATGCAGCCCACTCATTGCCTCTCGATGCGTCTGACGCAAGGTACTGTAAGTATGCGTCGAGATAGTAGAGCCGGGCGCGCGGCCCCATGTGGACCAGCGCCTCTGCGCACAGCATCGCGTTCTCATGGAACAACGCAAATGCCTCGCTTTGGGATTTTCCCTGGAAAATCTCTAGCGCGACTCGCTCATCAAGAGAGTCATGGATGTTGATCTCTTCAGGCGTGGGACAAGGCATGACTTGCGAACCTAACGTAATTTAAACCGCAAAACCTGCCGGATAAACTGGACCGTGCGGGATGTTCTGGACACTAATTTCTCCCGGAGGCCGCTAGCAGCATAGCTTTGCAAGCGAAGAGCTGTTCAAACGTCCAGGTATAAAAATTCCATGGAACCCGGCACGCGTTAAGTCAGCAAACTATAGCTTGCTGTAGGCGGACAGCGGGATTTCCAACAGCCGCTCAGCAAGTCAATGACGGCTTCCAGGCGGCACTTCTGAACGGCGGTTTTGGGCCCGAAGCGGCCTTTTAAAGCTGTTTGACATGGGGTACGATCCCGACCTTGACTGGCCAGTCTCGACTGGCCCTTTGACGAAAAGTCGCCCCACAGTCGAGGTTCTTGCATACCGCTTACGCAAGCGCCTGGGTCAAGTTGCACGCGGCACTCCCCTCACTTCATTGAGCTTCTCATGCAACTACCAGACGTTGACGCCTTGCCGGAATCAGTAGCCATAGATGAGCTCGCGGTGCTCTTTTCTAGTGCGCTAGCAGCGACTGCCGCGGAAACGGAGAGGCTTGCAGTTTTACGTGAGCTTGCAAGCAAACAGTGGCACACCTACGAAAGGCCAAGTGCAGAAACGTCCGCTCAAGTCACCTCTTACGTTACTCAGACTTGGGATCCAGCGGATCTTCACTCAACCGAGTCAATGTTATGGATTATTGGACATATGGGGCTATCCGATGCAATGCTTTTCATGATGAACAAAAGCCTGGCTTCAACTACATCGCCTGTTGTTCAGTGGACCATCTGTGAAGCAAGCCAGGAATTTGGTCCTATGCCCCTGGACCCGTACAACGACATGCCAATGAAGAATGAGCAGCAATGAGAGCCATGTCGCCTAGCACTTGGCCATAAGTCCTAGGGGGCAGCTCCCTGACTGATTAAGGTCTGCCCGAAGTTCACAGGACTGCCTCGCTCTAAAAGTCCTCTTGCACCGGCAGCCATTGGCTGCTTCTGGCCGATGGCAGCCATCGTACCAGCGGCAGCGAAGGGCCCGTAGCCGCGCTTAGGTGCCCGCCTACTGGTACCCTATAGTGTGCTGACTCGACGCTTGCCGGGTTAGGCGGTAATTTTGAACCCGTGGTTTTACAGCGCACTGACCGCTAGCCCACGCTGCAAGCCACTTCCTGGAGGAATCAATGCCCACAATATCCCGCACGGTCCAGTTTATCCCGCAGGTTTTGCGGGATACATCAAGTTAGGCCTGCACATGCCATCGCCGCAAAGCGCCTGTCACGCGTCTTGGAACGGCAGAGTCGTTTCAGTAACGGCGAGACTCGTTCCAAGATACGCGTGGACGACGGCATCAATAGACGTCTTTGTGGAAGACCAACCCATCTTAAAAACTGGCGGCGTCTTCAAGATTTCGGCCTCGCATAGTGAGGGGTTTAAGTTTCAGAACAGCGAGCATTCGGCCGAAGTTTCTTGGGGCAAAGCCACTCTCCGATCATTTCCAATCAGCTTAAAAATCGATGATGCGCAAGTCATTGAATCAAGCGTTCTAATTCAGAACTGGTGGCTCGCCTGGTGGCCTTGGGCTGCGCTGTCAGTTTTCGTGGCTTGGCGAGTCCTTGCTGAGCGACTGCAGGCGTAACCCCTCATGTCAAACGTTGAGCGTCCGCTTTCATTTGCGGTGGCCGGCTGCTTCTGGCCGGTTGCCGTCATGATATTAGCGGCTGCAGCGGCCCAAAGCGGCTGTACGCCGCGCCCAAAAACAGACATCGGCCCTCAACAGTTTATTGCTGCACAGCTCCGTGCGCTGAGGCTCTCAATAAATTCTCCTTAGCCCTTTTCCATGCCCATTGCATGTTCCCCAACATACGCTGATCCGATTGATCGAGAACCAAATGGGCAATGGAACGCCGAAAGCTCTCTGTCGACTCATTGGTTAGCAACTCATAGGTGCAAGCTGCAACACGATGCTGGATCTCGTTGATTTGGCGAAGATGTGCGGGATGTTCTAACTCTTCGCTTTGAGGTACGTAGCTATCACGGCCAGCAACGGTCAAAGCGTTACTAAGTGCCGTCAGAAAAATTATTTGGTGGAGAGATGGCAGCGACTCCAGCCATTCCTCTTGGACTTCGTATTCCGCCATCTCTTTTCTCCTCTCAATGTCAGGTTCTGGCCGGCTGCCGCCATCGTAGCGGGGCCTGTATCGGTCCCATTCCTGCCGTCACTTACAGTGCCAAGCTGGTTGGCCGGCCGCAGGTCAGTCATTCAGCGGTATGTGCCAATCCTGACCGCAGATCGGACTGGCGCTGGCAACTACTGTAAGCGGGCGGCCATCCCATCTTGACTTGCAGCTGCAGAGAGCGGCTAGACTTCCGCTATCGGCCGATACCGGTCGTTCCAAGCAAGTGCGCTACTCATGACGCCTGAAGATATATTTCGCGCAGTGGAGTTATGGAGTGGGTGCGCCGTCACAATTCCCTTGCGTGTGATGCTGTCTCGGACCGATGGCGCCTCCGTTGGCGAACTCGTGCGGTTTTACGCCCCTGACGAGATTCTTGAGCGCAATCAGACCTACGAAACGGGGAAATACTGTCCTGGTTGGTTGACGATTGGCGATGACGGCGGAGGTAGAGCTATCGTTGTCGATCCGGACAAATGGCCAACGCCCGTGTATCTCGTGGACCACGGCAGCATGTCCCGGGCAGACTTTGTTGAAGTGGCCCAGGACCTTCACGAGTGGGTGCATTTGGGCTGCAAGCTGTAGAACGCGCACCCGCCTACAGATGCATTGCGAATGTCGATCCCGAGAACTCGTAGGACTGCTTCGGCCCAAAGCCGACTTTGCGTCGGCTACCCTGAGCGACCTCTTTGCAGCGGTTGCCGTCTGTCGTGGCATAAGGCCCCGGCTCACGCTCTGTATACCATTCGGTCAACGGCTCACTGATTGACCTACTTCACCGATGGCTGCTGTCAATAGTGAAGCAGCCGCCCAAGCATTCAGCCCGCCGGTGCCGCAGGGCGGCCGGCCCCCGAGAATGTGTGCAGTTTGGGCGCTAAGATGCGGTTTGTTGCATATCAAAAATGGCGGGGAGGCCCTGAGTGGCAGGAGGCCCGATATTGCTTGGTTCGACTTCATCGCGTTCATAAAGGCGCAAACCTTCCGGCGCCCAGTCAGTGGGAAGTCCTGCTGATCGCAACATCCGTCTATTCCAAAGCGCGGTTGGAAGGCGCTCCGAAGCTTCTCAAGAAGGCGAACACAGCCGACACACGTTGACCGGATATGCAAACTGGTCATTTGCCCAATCCGCGGCGAGCGGACTGAACACTGACGTAGATTTTGGAGTCCCCTGTGGGCACGAAAGTCGACGACCGCAGCAGGTTGTGAACTGCCGATCGCGTCGGACTCGGCCAACGGCGGCCATCGACCAACCGAAGTCACTCTCCCTGCTGAAATGGCTGCCTGAAACCCGACGCTGGAGCTGCCGGAGCCGAGCGGCAGCTGGCGCTGCAGAGCAGCCGTCGCGCAGCAAGCCCGGCCAAATCAATCCTCGGCCCGGGTCACCGTGTCATCGGCACTGAGGGGGCTGCCATCCTGTGCAAGGACCTACAGTCGCCGCAGCGTTCGGCCACTTTTTCGGACAACAAGCATCGCGCCAGGCCGGTCGCCTTCTATCTCTTTACCGCAAACCTAGATGCAGCGCTCCCCTTCGTGATCGAAGTCCTGGAGAACGAAACGATCTGCGAGATCCGGCCGGCCGATACCGCCAGCGTGGCGACCTCACCGCTCGATCGGTCGGAGCGGCCTCCAGACTTCACCAGCGTCTACCCAGGTGCCGAGGCGGGAGCACGCATGGGGGTAGGCATGCCCTGTGCTGCTGTTGCCAGGGCTTGCCGCGGGTGCCGCAGTTCGACGGCTTTGGGCCCGCGCTTGCGATCGGGTGGATCGCGCAAGGCGCAGCGGTGGTGACCCCGAGGCAACTCAGATCGACAGTGCCTTCAACTTCTTGGGGATCTGCTCCACCAGAAATGCCATCAGTGCCCGAACTGTGGGCGATTGATGGCGCTGCGTGGGGTAGATCAGATGGACTTTCAGCGGCGGCATTTGCCAGCCTTCCAGCACCCTGACCAATTGCCCTGATGCGACCAGCGTTGCCGCCTGGAACTCGGGCAGCACGGCGATCCCCAGTCCGTCCAATGTGGGGGCAATCAAGGCGTCGGATGGGCCGATGATCAAACGTGAACGCAAAAGTCCTTTTGCGGTTCTGGTTCGCGAATGCAGTTTGATTTCTGCGGCTTCCCTCGACTGCAGAAGGCCGGCGTGCGCGCTGAGTTCACCTGGATGCTGCGGCAACCCGTATTGGCTTGCATAGGCGGGGCTTGCAAACAAGGCTGGGCGTACGGTGCCAATGGCACGGGCCTTCAAGCTGGAATCGGCAAGTTCGCCAATGCGCACTGCCAGATCAATGCCTTCTTCGACGATGTTGACATGGCGGTTGCTGAGCTTGACATCCAGTTCCAGATGTTCGTGTTGGAACAGGTACTCGGTCACCAGCGGAAGCAGCACGACTTTGCCAAAGGTCGCTGACGCAGCCAGACGAACGCGACCCCCTGGCGTTTGATCCGGAGAAAAAACCTCCTGGGTGACAGCGTTCAGTTTATGGAACAGTGGACCTGTTCCGTCCAGCAGGCGTTGGCCAGCGTCGGTCAAGGCGAAGGCCCGGGTGTTGCGCTTGACGAGGCTGACCCCTGCAGCAGCCTCCATGCGCGCCAGGCGGCGCGACAAGGTTGATTTTGGAACATCCAGTTGGCGAGAAGCACCTGACAGGCTCCCCGCCTCCGCGATCTTGATGAACCACTGCAGATCGTCAATCGAGTAGTTTTCATTGTTCATATTTTGGTACGCCGTTGTCTACACAACGAGTCTATTGGAGCAAGGTCAAACCATCAACAATGGGGCTTGTTGCCGGGTCGAACGAGCCCACATGGATCGCTTCCTTGCCCGGCCGCAGACCCGCTTCATTCAACAACCATTGCACACTTTCAAGCAACTCAAATGACCATACTCGTTACGGGCAGCACGGGGCTTATCGGCTCACACGTTGTGGCACTTCTGGCCGCGCAAGGCGCAGACGTTCACGCCCTCACCAGAACACCAGAAAAGCGGCAGTTTCCGCCGAGCGTCACGGCGGTCAAGGGGGACTTTCTGGATGTCGGTTCGATGCGCGCTGCCACGGCTTGCGCAAGAACGCTTTTCTTACTAAACACGGTGGCTGCAGACGAAGTCACCCAGGCGCTGATTGCACTCAACCTGGCGCGCGATGCCGGCATCGAGCGCATCGTCTACCTGTCTGTCATGCACAGCGACCGTTTCACCGAGGTTCCGCATTTCACTGGAAAGCACACGGTTGAACGCATGATTGAACAGTTCGGAATGCACGCGACCATTCTGCGTCCCGCCTACTTCATGCAGAACGACGATGCCTTGATACGGTCCAGCGTTCTGGAGCGGGGCGTGTACCCCATGCCCATCGGCAGTGCCGGCATTTCCATGGTGGACGCGCGTGACGTGGCGCAGGTTGCCGCACGGCACCTGCTGCGCCGAGACGCCGCAAGCGAACCCTTGCCCACCGAGGTGTTGGATGTCGTGGGCCCCACGGCGCTGTCGGGCCACGGCGCTGCCGCCGTGTGGAGCGATGTGCTGGGCAAGACCGTCACGTACGCAGGTGACGACATCGGGCCGTTCGAAGCGCAGTTCCAGGGCTTTGCACCCGGGTGGATGGCGTATGACATGCGGCTCATGATGGCGCGCATGCAGCTGGATGGCGAGCGGGGCTCTGCCGACGCAGTCGAGCGCATGCAACAGGAGCTGGGCACTTCGCTGCGCAGCTACCGCGACCATGCGCTGGAAACCGCTGGGCGCTGGAGGGCTGCGCAATGAAGGTAGAGAACACCCTACCTTCCATTGCCGTGGTCTACCATTCCGGCTACGGCCATACACAGCGACTGGCCCAGGCCGTTGCCCTGGGCGCGCAAGCCACCTTGCTGGAGATTGATGCGCAAGGGACCCTGCCCGAGTCCGCCTGGATGCGACTGGATGCTGCGGATCTCATCGTGCTGGGCTCACCCACCTACATGGGCAGCGCGAGCTGGCAGTTCAAGAGATTTGCCGACGACTCTTCCGCGGCCTGGATGGCCCAGAAGTGGAAAGACAAGTTCTTCGCGGGCTTCACCAACAGTGGGAGCATGAGCGGCGACAAGCTGTCCACCTTGCAGTATTTCATGACATTTGCCATGCAGCACAGCGGCCTGTGGGTGGGCACCGGCATGATGCCCTCCAATACCAAGGCCGCCCTGCGCAACGACCTGAACTATGTCGGTTCATCTTCAGGCGCGATGGCCACCACCCCGGTCGATGCGGGGGTCAACGAAGTGTGGGAAGGCGATATCGAGACGGCCCGGCGCTTTGGTGAACGGCTCCGGGACGTTGCCAAGCGCTACCCGACAATGCCGGCTCCGGCCCATCGCTTTTGATGTCTGCTTTTGGGCGGAGGGTCTGGCTTGGGGGAATTTCGCTTTGAGCCCAAAGCCCACTTATCGTCGGCTAACCTGAGTGACCTCTTTGCAGCGGTTGCAGTCCGCCGGCTTACCGACCTCAACAGACGCCCTCTGTAGCGTTGCAGTCAGCCGCACGTTGTTGAGTTCTGGAATTTCCATGTCGGTTCACTCTGCGATTGCTCGCGGGCAGTTGCTTCGGCGTCAATTGGCGAATGTCTGCTCCTGGCCGATAGCGGCCATAAAGCAATGAAGACCTGCGTCGCCTATGGCCTGACATCCAGATGCGCACCGCGCATTGCACCCCATTCCGGCAAGGCACCTGCGCGGCCCGAAAAGATCGCAAACACGTTCTTGGGGTTGAGCCCTCACACGCGGACAACGCCGCCCCTTCTGCCCAGGTCAGAGCAATGCGCTGTTGCTGCGAACTGACCGCCCCGCGCGAGGGGTGCATCCCGCAACGGGCCCAACGTTTGAATGGAAGATCAGGAGCGCAACCGACGGGAGCGTGCCATGAAGTGCAGGGCGCGCTGAAGGCGGGAGTTCCTCAGTTGGGTATCCAATCTGCAGTGCTGCATTCATTGATGCGATCTTCCGCAGGGTTGGGGCAGTTCTGAGGTTTGCGGCACGAACGGGACTTGAGCAGCGAAGGGTCTGCCGTCACCTCCGCCATGCACTTCTTGTTGCATGCCTTGGCGACCTGTGTGGATTCCCGAATATCTGCCTTGTATCGCTCGTCCGCCTGGGAGAACGTTGGCGCATCAATGGCGCTGCGGCGAGGGGACAGGTACGCGGATATTCTCTTCAGGTTGGCAACCGCCCGAGCGTTCTGGGCATCCATCGCAGCATCTTTTGCATCGGCTGGCAGCAACCTGTGCATCTCGATCTGTGGCTTGAGTAGTGCTTCGCAGTAGGCAGCTTTGGTTTCAACTTCCGTTGCGGGCCTCGCTTGAAGGGATTGAACCGCAAAGCATGCAAGGAAGAGGGCGAGTGTGCGCGAGAACGATTTCATGAGGCCTCATTGGGGAGTGAGGTGAGTGTCTCAGAACGCATTTCTTCGCGCACCATTTCATGCTGGCTCAGCATGCAAGTGTCGCAAATTGGCACCGCCGCCTGGACTGGTCCACGAGCGCTGCCGCGGGGGGGTTGAGAGCGACCGCTTTTGGCCGATAGCAGCCATAGTACCGGAGAAGCAATGACGGCCTGCGTCTCCTATGTCTCTGCTTTCCAGCGGTGAGGCAACAGCTCGCCGATCAAGCTGGCCCGTTGCGTTGGCAGCCGCTCAAGCACGTCGCGCAGGTAGGCATACGGATCATGGCCATTCATCCGTGCCGATTGGATCAGGCTCATGACTGCCGCAGCTCGTTGACCCGCGCGCAAGCTACCGGCAAAAAGCCAGTTGTTGCGACCAATCGCTATCGGCCTGATCTGGTTCTCGATCCAATTGTTGTCCACCGGCAGCCGGCCGTCATCAATGAATCGGGTGAGTGCAGTCCAACGCCGCAGGCTGTAGTCCAAAGCCCTGGCGGTGGCCGAACTGTCCGGCAACTTCTGCCGCTGGAGGCTCATCCACTCATGAAGCGCGTCGAGCACGGGCTTGCACTGCTCCTGCCTGGCTGCCCTGCGGTCGTCAGCACCCATTGCCTTTCCCTGCTGCTCGACCAAGTAGACCTTGGCGAACAGATCGAGCGCAAACTGGGCGAGCTGGCTTTTGTTCGCCGCATGCAACTCAAAGAACTTGCGCCGGGCATGTGCCAGACAGCCGACCTCGGTGACGCCTGATGCGATCAAGGCTTTGTAGCCACTGAAGTCATCGCACACCAGGCTACCCTTCCAGCCGCCGAGAAACTTGCGCGCGTGCTCGCCGGCGCGAGACTCGCAGAAGTCGTATACGACAGCCTTCATGTCCTCAAACGCTCCGGGTGCGTATGCCCACAGGTAGGCACGATGGGTCTTGCCTGCGCCCGGCTTGAGCATCGGCACAGGCGTCTCGTCCGCGTGCAGCACGTCGCGCTGAAGGATTTCGGCCTTGAGGGCATCGACGAGGGGCTGCAGCTGCACTCCACAAGTGCCTATCCACTGGGCGAGCGTGGAGCGAGGGATAGCCAGGCCTGCGCGTTCAAAGATCGCTTCCTGGCGATAGAGCGGCAGGTGGTCGGCATACTTGGCGACCAGCACCTGGGCCAGCAGACCGGCGGTGGGGATGCCCTTGTCGATCACATGCGCTTGCACTGGCTCTTGGACGATGCGCCCGCACCTCGCGCATGCCCACTTGCCGCGGATATGGCGCTCCACGGTGAACACGCCCGGCGTGTAGTCCAGCTTCTCCGCCACGTCCTCTCCGATTCGCTTCATCTAGCAGCCGCACGTGCAGACGGATGCAGGCTCATGGTGGATCTCTCGTCTGGGCAGGTTTGCTGGAAGGTGCTGGCGTTTGGGTTGAGCCTTGTTCCCTTGTGCTGGCACTTGGGTGTCGAACTCCGCAATCTCATGCGCCACTGCTGCCAAGTCGGCATTGAGCTCTTCATCGAGCAGGCTTCGCTGCTCGGGAGAGTAGCGCTCTGACTGCGCGGCGAACTTCATGCGCTTGAGCAGCGCGTTCTCGTGGGCGAGCTTCTCGTTCAGTGCTTGGGTGTGGCGCAGCTGGGTCAGCAGGCGGGCAGCGACCTCACGCAGTTGTGCTGCGTCAAGGCTGTCCAGGGCTTGCTGCTCATCGACCATGGACGCTTACTGTGCCACTGAAGGACGCCGACCGTGAGAGCGGATCTCCTGATGGCATCGCTGCGGACATGTGCCAAGCAACATGTCCTTTAAACCAGTTTGATGACGCCATGCTCACCAAGGCGTTGCCACGGCAGACCGAGCACCAAGGCGTCAAGCTGCGCCAGGTCGAGCCCGTAGGTTGCCTCTCCTAGCAATGGCCAGATGAACTTGCCTTGATGCAGCCGGCGCGCCGCTAGCCAGATGCCGATGCCGTCATGCACCAGGATCTTCAAGCGGTTCGCGCGCTTGTTGGCGAAGAGGTACGCGTGGTGAGGGTGAGCAGCGCCAAAGACGGCAATGACCCTCGACAGCGCAGTATCGGTACCAGCACGCATGTCCAGTGGTGCGGTGGCGAGCCAAGCTTGGTCGACCCGGATCATCGCAGCACATCGCGCAGTAGCTGTGCGCACTGGGCGGCAGCCGACAGTGGCCAGTGCACGGTCACCGAGCCGCCGCTGGGTCGTTTAATCTCGATGCGGATGTCCTGGGTTGGCTCATTAGGAACAGGCTTCTGAGCAACCTCCAAACTCGAATTGATGGCGACCGACGGCTGAGACACCTCAGGCAAGCGCAGCGGCACGAATGCCGCGGCTGTACCCTGCAACCGCTCCAGCGCAATCTGCTGGCGAGCCTCACGCAGCCAGCGGTGCACCATGTTTGGATTCAGGCCGTGACTCAAAGCCACGGCTGACACTGATGCTCCTGGCTGGCGCGTTTGCTCAAGGACGGCGTCCTTGAACTGCCCCGTGTACTCGCGCCGCCGAGGGCGCTCATCTATCGACACTCGATTCATCGTCTCCACGATCCTCCATCGTGGGGACGATGCACGATCATGGCGATAGATTCAAGATGGGATGGCCGGACGCATACCAACTACTCACCCCAGAAGCCTCTGTAGAACGGTTCGAAATCAAGTGCGTCGACATTGTTAACGCCGAAGCGAGCCATGCGTCGAGGTAGGTCGTCTCTACCGTTTCGCCGTTGGAATCGTCAAAGGGGCCAAAGGCGCTGCCGTCTGCCAGGCCGGCCGCATACACCGCATCAACGCGACCCCAGGTCTCATAGTCGATGAACATCCACGCCGTCGCCGCCGCGATGCCCGTTTGGTTGGCGAGCGCCAACAATTCAGAAATGGTGAGCAGCTTTCCCGCCAGGGATGGAAGCGCGATGCCCATACCTAAGAACGGGGTCTGAATGGATCGGACAATTGAATCTGCAGGGAGCTCGGAGGAGTCCGCAACTCGCTCCAGACCTCGCGCCAGAAAGCCTGTGAATCGGTATGCCATGCTCACGATTATCCAGCCTCAGTCGAGTCGCTCAGCGGGCAGCCATGGTCCCAAGGCAGCCCTCTTAGTCAGACTCCATCTAACCGACCAAGCGAAGCGCAAGCGAGAGCAGGGGCTGAACCACCACCATCGACAGTCCAGCTGCCAAGATCCAAACCAGCATGCGCTTTGTTATCTCGTGATCTCGCCGATTGCTTTGGCTTTGGTCTTGGACACTGCGGCGCTTGAAAGGCTCTTGGATTCCAATGACAAAAAGGGAGACAAGCGCGAGGGTTAAGACCACAGCAAGAATCCACACGGCCTCGCCCCAAGCCGAGGTCTGGAGGGAAGGAAGCTCACTTAGCTTCTCGTAGCACCCTGCAATGACCCCCAAGAGAAGACCCGTGCTGGCTGCTGAGGTTAAGGTAGGGCGAATTTTTGTCATTTATTCGTTGGCGACGTCCGCTCTTGGCCGTTAGCCGTCATCGTAGCAGTGGCTGGACCGGGCCGAAGCTGCCGTAAGCACGCCCAATGAAAAAGCGCTCCTGAGAGCGCATTCCATTTAGCGAGTCTTCGGTTCACCGCTCAAACGCCGCCTGCAACTCCGCCTTGCTCGCCTTCCCCTGGTGCAGCATCAGCATGAGCAGCAGCCGCGCCTTCTGCGGGCTCAAATCACCTGCCATCACGGCACCCGCCTCGAACGTCGTCTTGCCACCACCCTGAAAGCCATACAGCGGGTACGTGCGGCCGTTGTGCACCCGGGTGGAGATGACCACCGGCACACCCTTGGACAGCGCGTACTTCACCGCCTCGAACATCGAGACGTTCATGTTGCCCATGCCCACGGCCTGCACCACGATGCCCTTGGCGCCCTGGTCCACGGCATAGCGCATCAGAGAACCGTCGGCGCCGCCGAACATGGCCAGGATTTCTACGCGGGGCATTTCGGCGGTGCCGATGTCGATGTGCTGGCGGCGCAGCGGGGCGCGCGAGAACACGACCTTGTCGTCCCACACTTCGCCCAGAAAGCCGAAGTCACCCGACTTGAAGGTCTCCACATTGCCGGTGTGCGTCTTGGTCACGCTGCGAGCGGCGTTGATCTGGTTGTTCATGGCGACCATCACGCCCTTGTCCGTGGCCTCGGGGGTGGTGGCGATGCGGATGGCGTTGAGCAAATTGCGCGGGCCATCGAAGTCGGGCGACGATGCGTTGCGCTGGGCGCCGATCATGACCACGGGCTTGCTGGACTTGACGGTCAGGTCCAGCCAGTAGGCCGTCTCTTCCATGGTGTCGGTGCCCTGGGCGATCACCACGCCGCTGACTTCGGGCCGGGCCAACGCGTCGTCCACGGCCTTGGTCAGGCGCGACCACCACTTGGCCTCGACGTAGTTGGCCGACATGGCGGAGAAGTTGTTCACCTCGATGGTGGCGTACTTGCCGGCGTCGGGCACGGTCTGCATCAGGTCGTCGCCAGAGATCGCGGGCACGACGCCCTTGGTGACGGGGTCGACCTTCATGGCGATGGTGCCGCCGGTGGCGATGAACTGTACGACCGGGCGGGCAGGGGCCTGCGCCAGGGCGGCCCCGTAGGCAAGGCACAAGGCCGCGAGTGCGGCGAGGGAACGGTGGACGCTCAATTGCATGGTTTTGTCTCCAGTCTGTTGTCGTAAGGCTGCTGCCGCAGCAGGGCTCTTGGAAAGGGCTCGGTGATTTTGCCGGGGCAGGCCGCTTTCGCAAACGCCGTGCCAGCACGCGCGCCGGCGCTACTCCGCGCCCCGGTGCGTGCCTGTTTGCGAGGTGGTTCGAGAGAGGAAGCACCCGGATTTCCTCCGGACCAAGGGCCTTCAGACAGCGCGCACGGTGTCCCCACTGGCGGGAAAGCCGCCAAACGGCGCCGGATCTGTGCGGAATTCCAGAATGCTCAGGCGGCGGGCAGGGGATGCTGGAACGGAAAGCGCACGCCCACCGTGCCATCCACCCAGGCGTCGAGCTTGGGCATGACGCTCTCAAACAGCGCACCAGCCTGCCACTGCGCCAGCCACGCCTGCAGCTTGGGCCAGGGCTGTGCGCCCCACCAATCGGCGTCGATGCCGGCAAACTGCCGCACAAAGGGCGCAATCGCCATGTCGGCCAGTGCCGCGTGGTTGCCAAACAGAAATGGCTGGTCCACCAACCGCGCCTCCAGCCCCTGCAGCCATTCCACGGCCTGCACACGCGCCAGTGCGCCATCGGCATCGGGGTAGCGGCTCGGGTACTTGCACCGGTCAAGCGCCTGCTTGAAGGGGCCGTCGCATTCGGCGATCAGCGCCAGCATGGCGGCCTCATCGCCCTGGCTGGGGCTCAGCCAGCCGGCGGGGTCGTTGTGGGCCAGTGCCCAGCGCATGATGTCCAGGCTCTGTTCCAGCACCGTGCCATCAGGCAGCACCAGCACGGGCACGGTGGCCTTGGGCGATGCCTGCAGCAGGCCCTGGGGCTTGGCGCGCAGCACCACCTCGCGCAATTCGCACACTTGGCCGCTCACGGCCAGGGCCAGGCGGGCGCGCATGGCATAGGGGCAGCGGCGGAAGGAGTAGAGGACGGGGAGGGGAGACGTAGCGCTCACGGGGATTCGTCCCCGCCACTGGCCGTGGCGCGTGCGGGTGTGCCCGGCTGGCGTGCGCCGATGTGCTCTTCGCCGCGCGCCTTGGCCAGTTGCATCTGGCGTTCGCGCTCGGCCAGGGCCTGCTCCTGCTCGGGCGTGCGCGTGCCGTGGCAAAAGGGGCAGCTCACGCCGGCCACGTAGTGGGGCGAAGCCAGTTCGGCCGCGCCCAGGGGCATGCGGCAGGAGCGGCACAGTTGGTGGTGGCCCGGCGCCAGGCCGTGGCCGACCGACACGCGCTCGTCGAAGACGAAACAGTCGCCATGCCACAGGCTGTCTTCCTCGGGCACGGTCTCCAGGTACTTGAGGATGCCGCCTTGCAGGTGGTACACCTCGTCGAAGCCCTGGGACTTGAGCAGCGCGGTCGATTTCTCGCAGCGGATACCGCCGGTGCAGAACATGGCCACGCGGGGCTTGCCGGCCAGGGCGCCGCCGGGTTGGGACTGCGCCTCCACCCAGGCCGGAAACTCCGCAAAGCTTTTGGTGTGGGGGTTGATGGCGCGCTCGAAGCTGCCGATGCCCACCTCGTAGTCGTTGCGCGTGTCCACCACGACCACGGCGGGGTCGGCGATCAGGGCGTTCCAGTCCTCGGGCTTCACATAAGTGCCGGCGTTGCGCGCGGGGTTCAGCCCGGGCACGCCCAGGGTCACGATTTCGCGCTTGAGGCGCACGCGCATGCGGTAGAAGGGCTGGCGCTCGCCCAGGGCCTCCTTGTGCTGCAGGGCGGCAAAGCGGGCATCGCTGCGCAGCCAGGCCAGCACGGCCTGCACGCCTTCGGGCGGCCCGGCGATGGTGCCGTTGATGCCTTCGGGCGCCAGCAGCAGCATGCCGCGCACGCTGTGCGCCTCGCACAGCGCCTGCAAAGGGGCGCGCAAATCCTCGAAGTCGGGCAGGTCGACGAACTGGTACAGGGCGGTGGTGAGGATGGGGGGCGTGACGGACTGCACGGAGGCGGGTGTAAAACTGGACAGAAAGGACTGATGATAGCGGTCACTTTTGGTTACGATGGGTGGTCGCCAACGTTGCAGCCAGGGTCGCTTCATGAGCAAGGAATCCACCGTCCACCTTTTTCGCCGGCTCGAGCAGCTCAACGGCATCGGTGCGGCGCTTTCGCGCGAGCGCGATATCGACCGGCTGCTGGAGAACATCCTGGAGGCCGCCAAGGCCATCACCGGAGCCGATGGCGGCACGCTCTACAGCGTGACGGAGGACGAAACCGCCCTGCGCTTCGAGATCGTGCGCACCGATTCGCTCGACATCCGGCTGGGTGGCACCACGGGCCGGCCCATCGATTTCCCGCAGTTGCCGCTGCGCAATGCCGATGGCTCGCCCAACGACTCGCTGGTGGCGGCGTATGCGGCCATCCACGACCGCACGGTGAACGTGGGCGATGCCTACAGCGAAGAGGGCTTCGACTTTTCGGGCACGCGCCTGTTCGACCAGCGCACGGGCTACCGCTCCAAGTCGTTCCTCACGGTGCCCATGCGCAACCATGACCGCGAGCTTATCGGCGTGCTGCAGCTCATCAATGCGCGCGACCCCGTGAGCGGCGAGGTCACCGAGTTCTCGACGGCCGACCAGAGCCTGGCCGAATCGCTGGCCTCGCAGGCGGCCATTGCGCTGACCAACCGGCTGCTGATCACCCAGCTGGAGCGGCTGTTCGAGTCGTTCGTGAACCTGATCAACCTGGCCATCGACGAAAAGTCGCCCTACACCGGCGGCCACTGCCAGCGCGTGCCGGCCCTGACCATGATGCTGGCCGAGGCCGTGAACGCCACGCAGGTGGGGCCGCTGGCAGGCTTCACCATGACCGAGCGCGACCGCTACGAGCTCAAGATGGCCGGCCTGCTGCACGACTGCGGCAAGATCACCACGCCCGTGCACGTGGTGGACAAGGCCACCAAGCTGCAGACCCTGTACGACCGCATCGGCCTGGTGGACACGCGCTTCGAGGTGCTCAAGCGCGATGCCGAGCTGGCCGCCCTGCGCCGCCAGCTGGCGCTGCGCCCCGTGGTCGACGCCGCGGCCGAGGCGCAGGAGCTGCAGGGCCTGCAGAGCAGCATCCACACGCTGGAGGAGGAGCGCGAGTTCATGCGCCGCTGCAACCAGGGCGCCGAGGCCATGCGCGCCGAGGACCAGCAGCGCGTGCGCGACATCTCGGCCGCGCGCCAGTGGCGCAACCCGCAGGGTGTGCAGACCAGCTTTCTCACGGCCGAGGAGGTGGAGAACCTGACCATCCGCTCCGGCACGCTCACCCAGGCCGAGCGCGACACCGTCAACTACCACATCGTCGCCACCATCAAGATGCTGGAGACGCTGCCCTGGCCGCGCCACCTGAAGAACGTACCCGAGTACGCGGGCGGCCACCACGAGCGCATGGACGGCAAGGGCTACCCGCGCGGCCTCACGCGCGACCAGATGTCGGTGCAGGCCCGCATGATGGGCATTGCCGATATCTTCGAGGCGCTCACGGCCGCCGACCGGCCGTACAAGAGCGGCATGACGCTGTCGCAGGCGCTGGCCATCATGTGCAAGATGCGCGACAACGGCCACATCGACCCCGACCTGTTCCAGGTGTTCGTGCGCGAGGGCGTGTATGCGCGCTACGGGCAGGAGTTCCTGGAGCCAGCCCAGGTGGACGAGATCCCGGCCGAGGTGATTGCCAAGGCCCTGGGCTGAAGCTGTGTTTACGCCGCCTGCGCGGCGGCTCCCACCTGCGCCATCAGCCAGTCGTGGAAGGCCTCCATGGCCGGACTGGCCGTGCGTGACTTCAACCGCGTGAGCCAGTAGGCGCCGTGCTGCAGCTCCAGAGCAAACGGGCGCACCAGGCGGCCCTGCTGCAGCTCGCGCGTGAACATGTTCACCGGCAGCAGTGCCACGCCCGCGCCCTGCACGGCCGCCTCGGCCAGGGTCAGGGACGAGTCGAACACGGCGCCGCGCACCACGGGGCAGGGCGCGCCAGCCGCGTCGAACCAGGCGGCCCATTCGTCCACGCGGTAGGTGCGCAGCAGCGGCTGGCGCGCCAGGTCGGCCGGGTGGCGCAGGTGGTGGGCCAGGGCCGGGGCGCACATGGCCGTCATGGGGGCGTGCAATATGCACTGGGCCTCGGTGCCGTGCCAAGCACCGTCGCCAAAGCGGATGGCGTAGTCCAGGCCCTCGCCGGCCATGTCCACCCGGTTGTTGTGGGTCAGCAGGCGCAGGTCCACGAAGGGGCAGGCCTGCTGAAAGTCGCGCAGCCGCGGCAGCAGCCAGCCCACGGCGAAGGTGCCGACCACGCCCACCGTGAGCACCTCGCGCGGGCGCGCGTCGCTCACATGGTCCAGGGCGGCTGCAATGCGCTCGAAGGCCTCGCTGAGCACCGGCAGCAGCGCCTGGCCCTCGTCCGTCAAGGCCAGGCCCCGGGGCAGGCGGCGAAACAGCGGCTTGCCCAGCCGG